>JBOGOY010000381.1:0-4895 GCA_050748185.1 Pyrinomonadaceae bacterium | reverse complement strand
CGCGCCGAGGGCGAGAGTAAGCGAAATCGCCCGGCGCGTATTCCCGTTTCGTAAGTTCATCCTGACCTCCGCTTCTTTTCCCGATGTTCTGGTCGGGTTTCGCTATTCGCCCGGCCGCTCCTCATGAATTCTCACAGTGGCGAGCGTCAGCAGGGCGATCGCCGCGAGGGCGTTGACGGTGACATGCAGGCCGAAGTCCACCAAGCTGTGCACGGCGACGGCGAAGAGTCCGGCGAGCGCGCCGTAGCAGACAGCCCGCCGGAAAGCGTTCGACGAAACCAGCAGTCGCTTTCGGGCAGCGGCGGCCGAACACGCCGCGAACCAGACGACGAGCGCCGCGCCGACGAGTCCGCCACTGGCGATCAGTTCGAGATAGTCGTTGTGCGCCTGTTGCAGGCTGAAGTTGCCGGTGGCGCGGTGGTGTTCGGTGATCGCAATCCAGTAGCCGCCGAAGCCGACGCCCGTGAGCGGGTGCGCCATAATCAGCCGCGCGGTCGCCCGCCACATCTCGACGCGACGCATCTTCGCCGGAGCCCGCGCCGCCTCCTCTCCGAATTCGTCCGGCACGGCCTTCAGGCGCGACGCCACCGGCTCGCCGCCGATCCACACGACGCCGACCGCCACCGTCCCCGCGAGACAGAGGAGCAGCGCGCCGCGTAGGACGAGCGAACGACTGACGCGCCACAACAAACGCGAGATAAAGCCCTCTTTCTCCCGACCCCTCTCTTCGCGCCGCGCCCAGCCGAACGCGAGCGCCAGAAAGAACGACATGCCGAGCAGGCCGAGGACGCCGCCGCGCGACCGCGAAAGCAGTAGCGCCACCCACATCAAGGCGACCGCCACGAGGTACAGCGGCAGCCGGGCACGCCGCACGCCGCCGCCTAACACGAGGCCGGCGGTCAGACCGAGGGCCATTTCCATCAGAAAGGCAAAATGGTTCCGGTTGACGAACTGCGCGAAGCCGGCCTGCTGCGCCAGTTGCGGCCACATCTTTTCCGAGACGCCCGTGGGGACCAGTTGCCGCGCCACGCCGAACAGGGCGCTCAAGACGCCGACCCAAACGACGACGTGCGCGAGCGAGCGCAGACGCCGCGGCGTCGAGGTGTAGGTCAGCAGCAGCGCTAAAGCCAGCACATAGGCCAGCAGTTTGAACGCCACCCGCCGCGTCTCGTAAGGGTCGGCGCTCAACGAGGTCGCGGCCTGCAGGAAGACGAACGCCGCCAGTAAAGCGAGCGGCACGAGTGCCCGGGTGCCGCCCACGCGCCACTCACGTCGCAGCGCGCCTTCGACGGCCCAGAGCGTCGCCAGCGCAAAGATCGCGCACTGGAAGAGCGCCTCCCACCACGGCTCGACCGTGCCGTAAGGAATGGCCGTCAGCGCAACGAGCACCACCAGCGAGTAAAAAACGGACGCGCCAAGCAGCCGCGCGGCGCGCGCGCGGGTGAGCGAGAGAGGTCGCGCGCCTCCCCGTTTCAAGGGGTAATCCGGGGCGAGCGTATTCGGTGCTGGCGAGACGGTAGCCATGACGATCGGGCAAACGGCAGCGGACAATAGAAGCCTGAACCGATCAGTAGGAATAGTCGTGCGGCTTGAGTTCGACGTTGTTCAGGACGACGCCGAAGACGCGGGCGTTGACGTCCTTCAACACCTTGCGCGAGCGGCGGACGATGTCGCGCGAAGTCTTGCCGCTGTTGACGACTAAGAGTACACCATCGACCACCGAGGTGAGCAACACGCTGTCGGTGAAGTAGCTGATCGGCGGCGAGTCGATGATGATGTAGGTGAAGGACGACTCGAGCATGTCCATCAAGCTCTTCATCTGCTTCGAGCCGAGCAGTTCGGCCGGGTTGGGCGGGATGGCCCCGGCCAGCATCACATAAAGGTTGTCCTGCTCATGCCGCCGAATCATGTCGAACAGACGAATCTCGTCGATCTCGCTGACCAACGCCGCGCTCAGCCCGTTGCCGTTCTCCATCTTGAAGACGTTGTGCAGGCTCGGGCGGTGCATGTCGGCGTCGATGATCAGGACTTTGTCGCCCGCGCTCGCCAGCGTCAGGGCCATGTTGACGGCGGTGGTGGTCTTCCCCTCGTCCGGCATACTCGACGTGACCAGAATCGTCTTCGGCGGGTGGCCCGCTGTCGAGAGCAGGACGGAGGTCCGCAGCCGCCGGAAGGCCTCGGCCAGCGGCGAGCGCGGGTCGTCGAGCACCAACGGCGTCTCGCTCTTGTCACGCCGCGACTTTCGATCGTTGAACGCCGACAGCAGCAGGCGGCGCGTCCCCGACCCACCGATCGCCGGCACGACCGTCAGCGCCGGCAGTTGCAGCACCCTCTCCACCTCGTCGGTCGAGCGCACGCTCGTATCGAGTTGATCGAGGAAGATCGCGAAGCCGACACTGAGCGTGAGGGAGAGGACGAACGCGAGGACGACGCCGAGCCACCGTCGGGGGCCGACCGGCCGCTTAGGGAGCAACGCATAATCAACCACGTGGATGTTGTTAGGCGTCCCGGCCAGCGCGGCCAACATCACGTCGTTCTCCTTAGAGCGCTGGAGCAGGCCGTTAAGGAATCCCTTCTGCGTCTCGACCTCCTGCTGGATGATGCGGTAGTTGATCGCCGCTTCGTTCTGGGCCAGCGTCTCCCCGCGCTGCTTGTTGAATGCTTCGCGCAACGATTGCTCACGCCCAGCCGCCTCGCGGTACCCGGTTTCCAGATTTGTGAGGGCGACCTCGACGGCGCGCTGCCGCGTCTCGACGATCTGCTTCTGCAGCAGCGCGACCTGCCGATCGATCGCTACCACCGGGGGCGACTCTTCGGTGTTTTCGACCAGCAACTCTTCGCGCTGCTGTTGCAAATGCGCGAGTTTGATCTCGGCGTCGGTCGTCTGCCGACTGGTACTGTCGGCCATCGCCTCGGCGGCGCCGGGCGCGAGGCGCGCTTGGTAGGCGGCTTCGGCCAGCTTGCGCGTGTTCTCCGCCTCTAACAGTTGCTTGTTGAGGCCCGTCAGGCGCTCGACCACCGTGTTCGTGGTTGAGTCGAGCGACAGAATCTCGTGACTGGCGGCGTAGTTCATCAGCCGCTCTTCCCCGCCGCGGATCTGTGACTGCAACTCGGCCACGCGCTTTTGCAGAAAGTCGCCGGCGGAGGTATTAGTCTCCGTCTTCTTTTCGAGGTTGGCGAGCGCGAACGTGTCCACAATCGTGTTGACGACTTTGGCGGCGAACTGCGGGTTGGTGTGCGTCAGGCGGATGTCGATCAGGCGGGTTTCACGGCTGGCGAGCCGGCTCTCCCTGACGGGCTCGACCTTGAGCGATCTTTTCAGCCCTTCGACGTAGGGGGCGAGGCGCTCGGCTTCGACCAAATCGGCCTGCAACGTGGCGGGGGCCAACGACACGGTGAGCGACTGCTTGTCTGACGGATCGGCGGCGGGCGCGGCCGGCTTCGGCGGCGGGCCGCCGAGGCCCACCATACGCAGCATGTTCTGCCATGTCGAAACCTTTCCCGTCCCCGCGCGGAACTCGCGGTTGTGTTCGAGGTCGAGCGTCTTGACGACGCGCCCCAGCAGCCCTGAACTGGTCAGGATGCGAAGCTGCGTGTTGAAGTAGGCCGGATCGTTGACCGTGTTGCTGAGCATGATCGGCCCCGACTTGGTGGCCCCCATTGCCGGGTTGCTTTCGAGATCGACCTGCACCTGCGCCTGCGCCTCGTAAATGTCGGGCTTGCGCGCCATGTAGGTGAACGTACCCGCCGTGACCAGCAGCACCAACGTTAGGATCAGCCAGACGTGCTTGCGGACCGAGTGCCAGTATTCACGCAGGCGCGCGCCGTCTTCGCCGACGCCGCCCGCGTAACCGGTGTAATCCATGTAGGGCCGCTGCCCCGGCTCGACTGGCAGCGCGGGCGCGGGCGTGATTTCCATCTCAGGTTTAATCAACGCATCAGTCCATTCATAACTCAAGCCAGCGACCGAATGTTCGGCCAGACACAACCCTTCAGCGGATCACGCGCACGGGCAACTGCCCGATAGTGGGAGCGATACTTCCGAGGATGCCGCGCAGCACACGCTTGGTAGTCGTGAGGGACGAGGGGACGTCCACGATGTCGTTAGCCTGCAGGGCGATGTCGTCGGCCTGCCGTTTGTCGATAGCTTTGAGATCAACATAAAGCTCCTGCTTGCCCGCCGGCGTCAACCGGATGATGCGAATTTTTTCGCTCCGTGTGTCCGGCATCACGCCGCCCGCCATCGCCACCGCCTGCGAGACGGTAAGTTCTTCCCTTAAAGACAGGGTTGACGGCTTCAACACGTTGCCGACGACAAAAACCTGCTCGGCCTCAAGCACCGTCACGATGTCACCCGGCTGCACGTAAGGGTTCGACTGTCCGGCGGCGCGCAGCACGTCTGACAGTGCGAGCGAAGTCACGCCCTCTTCCTCTTCGTCGCCCTCCGCGGCTTGTACGGCTCCATCTCCGGCGACTTCCGGCGCGGCATTTGTCGTCTCGGCGCAGCGCGTCGGGTTGCTCGCGTGGATGATCTGCACCGTCCGCCCCGCCCGCTCCGCCGGGCCGTTGACGAACGTCAGTAATTCCAGCAGGCGCACCTTGCGTTGGAGTTGGAAGCGGCCGGGCGTGTTGACCGCGCCGATCACCGCGACCGGCTTCGACTGATACTCTTTCACGAAGACATCGATCTGCGGGTTGCGCTGGTACCTGCGGTAGAGAGAGGCGAGTTCGTCCGCCAGTTCGCGCTCCGTGCGGCAGACGGCCTGAATTTCCCGCTGGATCCAAGGCATCTGGATTGTGCCGCGCTCGTCGACGCGCACCGACTCGCGCGAAAGTGTGGGGCGGCTGATCACGCGGATGTCCAGCAGATCGCCCGGGCCGATGCGGTACTGCTC
>JBOGOY010000380.1:0-4899 GCA_050748185.1 Pyrinomonadaceae bacterium | reverse complement strand
CCTCCCCCATTGTTCAGCCGCCCACTGTTCTATATTATCGAAATCAGTTTTCGAGTCGCTCATTCCCACAGTTTAGCAGTTTAAAAATGTGGGTAATGACAAGCGTTGAAACGCCGGGCTACAGTCAACCGCCGCTAGGCGGCGAAAACCATTATCATTACTTTTTGATCACTACCCGTTGCAAAGCGCTGGACCAAAGATGGCTCGGGAGCGCGGGGAGAGTGAAGGCTCAGAACAATTCCGCGTCTGGCAGGAAGCGCGGGCGGGCCTTGACCTCTTGGTAAATCCGGCCGACGTATTCGCCGACCAGCCCGGTGAACATGATCTGCGCGCCGCCGAGCAGATAGACGGGAATGACGGTGCTGGCCCAGCCCTGTACCGCGCCATGACGCACGTACTTGTGGTACAGCACGAAGACGAGCATCACGCAACTGAACAGGAAGATGAGCGCCCCGGTGAGCGTCACCAGCCGGAGCGGCGCGACGCTGAACGACGTAACGGCGTCCAAGGCGAGAGCGAGCATCTGGCGCGGGCCGGGTTCCGACGCCCCTACTCCACGCCGCCGCACGTCGAACGGGACCACTTCCGATCTCAAACCCAAGTCGGCGACGATGCCGCGCAGGAACAGGTTCGACTCGCGGTATTGCGCCAGCGCCTCGACCGCCGTGCGCGACAGCAGCCGGTACTCGGCGTCGTGCTCGATGGTCTTCGCGCCGAGCAGTCGCATCAGATCGTAGCAGAGCGAAGCGGTGAACCTTTTCAAACACGAGTCGGCCGGCCGGTCGCGGCGCACGCCATAAACGACGTGCGCGCCCTGACTGTACTTCTCCAGAAATGTCTCGATCGCGCGCTCGTCCTGCCGCAGGTTAGCGTCGATCGAGACGACGCAGTCGGCGCGTTCCCTGACGCCCATCAGCCCCGCGAGCAGCGCGTTCTGCCTCCCGACGTTGCGCGTCAGCTTGAGCCCTTTGACGAGTGGCTGGCGCGCGTTGAGTGCTTCCAGCAGCGCCCACGTCGCATCGCGGCTGCCGTCGTCCACGAAATAGACGAAGCTCTCTGACGAAACCTCGCCGGCGGCGGCGAGCCGCTCGATCAACGCGACGAGGCAACGGGACGTCTCTTCGACGACCAATTCTTCGTCGTAGCAGGGGACCACGACGGCGAGCACGGGCGGCGGTGGCCGCGTGCCTTCGCCGCCCGTCAGATGAGTCGGGGCGCCCGCCGGCACGGAGCGGCGACGCGCAGCCGCGAGTCGCGTCTCGGCAAAGGCGATGGTCTCTTTCGTCGTCAGGTTCAAGGTCAGGCGACCTCTCTCCGCACGGGTGAACGCTCCAACTTGTCGAGCAGTTCGGCCAGAATTTCCCGCACCGCTTCGGGCGTGAAGGCTAGTCGCCGCGCCGCCTGCGCCGCCAGCACTTCGCGGCGCAACCCCTCGTCGTGGACGAGGCGGTGCGCGAGCGCGGCGATCGACGGTAGGTCTTCTTTGCGCTCGAACGTGACGCCCGCGCCGCCGAGCGTCTCGGGTGTGGCGGCGCTTCGATGTGCGAGCATCGGCACATCGTGCCACATCGCTTCGACGAGCGGCACGCCGAAGCCTTCGTGCTCGCTCATCGCCCAGTAAAGGTGCGCCGTGCGGTAGTAGGCCAGCAACTCCGCGTCGTCGATCCGGCCGGTGACAAAAACGTTTTCGCCCAGCCCCAGCCGCCGCACCGTCTCGCGGACGCGCCGGCAATAGGGATCGAAACTGTCGCTGATGCCGGCGATGAAAAGGCGCGCCGTGGGGTCCAACGCGAGGTAGTGGGCGAAGGCTTGGACCAGTTCGTCCTGCCCCTTGTTGGGCACGACGCGGCAGACGTAGAGGACGTTGGTGCGCCCGTCCTGTAGCTGCTTTGACAGGCGCGCGTCCGGCTCGATGTTCCACTTGTCGGGGTTGACGATGATTGGCAGCACGCCGGGAGCGTGGAAGCCGCGGGCGGCCAGTTCGTCGGCGTTGAAGCGTGAATCGCCGACCGAGACGGGAAAGTGCGGCGCGAGGCCCGGCAGTCCCGCGCGGCCGACTTCGAGCATCCACGCGAAGCCGGGCCGGTAGGGCGCGTAGAACTCGGCCGGCGTGATGTTGTGATAGACGAGACACTTCGGCCCCCGGTGCGCGAGCGCGAGCGCCGTCACGTCCGAGCCGATCGAGTGGTGGTAAACGAGCGCCGCGCCCGGTTCGATCTCCGACTCGTCCACGAGCGACGCCTCGTGGCGGAGGCGGTCCTCGACGCGCTTCGCGTAAATCTCCGACGCGAAACCGGCGGCGCGCAGTTCCTCGCGCAGCGCGAGCGACTGGTTTCCAATGGCGTCGCCGTGGGCAAGATCGGGCAGCAGTTGATGGACGGCGGAGAAGTGGAATGATGAATGATGAATGATGAATGATGAATGGGACGAACCACGGCGCACATCTGGCGGCGGAGGTATCGGCCCGACGCTCTCTTCCACCCCTCCGTCTTCCGCCTTTTGCCTTCCATTGAACCCTGACCCCGCGCTCTCGCCTGCGTTGTGCGTCAAACCGAAAATCTCTTCGTACCGATCGAGCACGTGCTCCCAATCGCCCGCCCGCGCGGCGTAAATCTGCCCGCTCGCGCCCACATCGCGCAGTTGTGTTTCGTCCGCCGCCGCGACGCGAGAGAAAAGCGCGGCCCACTCGGCTTCGTCCGCGGCCACCCAGCCGCCGCCCGACTCCGCAACCGCCGACGCGGTCGCCATGCACTTGCGGTGGACCGCCGCGGGCCGCCCGGCGAGCCACGCCTCCAACAGTGCGCGCGAAAAACTCTCGCGACGGCTCGGCTGAAACAGCGCGCGGGCGCGCGCCAGCAACGCGGCCTTCACGTCTTCGCCGACGAGGCCGAGATCATGGATGCCGGCCTGCGTGTCGTTGAATGAAAGTTCGCCCGGCCCGGCGAGGACGAGGCGTAACTCGGACCCCGGCGTGCTGGCTTTGAAACGCGCGAAAGCGCGCGCGAGCAGCGCGACGTTCTTCGTCGGGTCGCGCCGGCCGAGGTAGAGGACGAACGGCGCGCCGCGGAGTTTCGCGGGCAGCGCGCGCTCGATCTCTTCGGGCGAGCAGGTCGTTGGCTCGACGCCCTCGCCGCCGACGCGGGCGCGACGAAAAATGCCGGGGCCGTAGAGCCTGAGCGCCAGCCGGCGCTCGCCCTCTGAGTTGAAGAGCAGCCCGCGCGCCGCGCGGAACAGCGCGGCAACCTGTGGGAAGTAAGCCTGCGGCTCGTCATGCAGGCACGGCTGCAAGTAGGCGCGTTCGGCCACGAGCGGCAACCCTTGCGTGATGGGACCAAACATGTAGGGCAGGAAGACGAAGGCTCGGTAATCGTCGCGCCGCGCACGCAGGTGTTCGAGCAGCGCGGAGGATTTAACGTTCTCCGCGACGAAAACGCGCGCGTCCTTTTCCGGCACGGGGCAGACGCCGGAGCGCAAGTCTTCGGGTGCGAGCGCGAGCAACCGCCGGTTAACGGCGTCGAACTTCTCGGCGTCGCGCGCCTCGACGGGGAAGCGCCGGACATGCACGCCTCGTTCGATGGTCAGGCCGGGCGCGTGGTGATTGTGGGACCAGTCGTCCTGAAACGAACGGCCGCAAGTGGTCAGCACTTCGACTGAGTGCCCGCGCGCCGTCAGTCGCGCGGCGAGCTGCCACGCCTGCTGTTCGGCCCCGCCTATCAGTTTCGCGCCGAACCACGGGATGACTATGGCCAAGGGTTTCATGACTTACTCGAACGGGCATAGGGACGAAGAATGAAGGTGGAAGAATGAAGGATGAATAAGATGTCGCCGGTCTTTCCTCTTCATCCTTCATCCTTCCGCCTTCATCCTTAACTCTTCCACCTGCCGCTGAATCTCCGCGAGCGCGGCCTTCTGCGCTTCGACGATGGCGAACTGCTCGCGCCGGATTAATTCGCGGTTGGCGTCCGATTGCCCGGCGAGAGTGTGGGCCAGTTCTTCGAGTTGCCGCTGCTTGGTGACGAGCGACTTTGGCACGGACAGTTCGGGGCTGTGGGCGACGACGCCCGCGAGCGCGTCGGCGATTAACACGAGCGTCTCCGCGTTGTCGGCCATCTCGGCGCGCGTCTCCCCGACCGCCCCGTGAAGGTGCGCCATGTCCTTCGCCACGACCGACAGATCCACGGACATATCGCGCACGCCCGCCCCCACCTCCGACAGGTCCGCCGCCAACTGCGCCGACGCCCGCGAAATCATCTCGACGTTGACCGAGAAGTGTGCCGCCACCGCGTCGAGTTGCGCCGCTACCGCATCGAGTTGTGCCGACGCCGCGTCGAACTGGGCCGCCACCCCGTCGAGTTGTTGCCTGACGGCGGCGACTTCGCGCCGCACGCCTTCGATCTCCTGATTAGTCTGCTGTCGGAGCGCGTCGTGCTGGTGTCTGGCCGCGTCGAGTTCCGCGGCGTGACGCCGGAGTGTGGCGCGCAATTCTTCGTGGTCGTGCGTAGCCTTTTCGGCAAAGAGGTTGAGATGGTCCGCGATCCGCTGCTGCTGGCCGAGTGTGTAGGATTCGAGTTGCTGGACGTGCGTGAGCAGGACCGGCAGGCGGGTGAAAGCTCGCAACGTCCGTAGCAGACGGCCGATGATCGGGAGCTGTGTCATGCGCCGCCACGCGCCCGGCGGTAGCCCCGCGAGGGCGACCCGTCGCGCGCGCGCCTCGTCTGACGCGCTCAACTCGCGCAGCAAGTCCAGCTTGCCGAGGCGTCCGGCGCGCAGCGCCTGCACGTAATCGGCCAACTCCGTCACCCCGGCCGGCCGCTTCAGCAGCGCGAGAAAGGCGTTGCGGACGAAGTGCTCGTCGTGATAGCCCAGCAGATCGTTGACGTGATAGGCGTCGTCGGGCCG
>JBOGOY010000379.1:0-4910 GCA_050748185.1 Pyrinomonadaceae bacterium | reverse complement strand
CCTCGAAGGTGGACTCGCGCACCATCATCGACGCCAACGGCGCGGAGCAACTGCTCGGGCGCGGCGACATGCTCTTTTTGCCGCCCGGCACCTCGCGCCTCGTGCGCGTCCACGGCGCGTACCTCGACGAAACCGAGATCGGCCACATCGTCAAACACATCAAGGCGCAGGGCGAGCCGCTCTACGACGAGACGATCACACAATCAGAAGACGAAGCGGCGGGCGGCGACGGCTCGGGGGGCGGCGAGCGCGACGAGTTGTTCGATCAGGCGCTGCGAATCTGCGTCGAGATGAAGCGCGCCTCGACCTCAGTGTTGCAACGTCGTCTGCGCGTCGGTTACGGACGCGCCGCCGCGATCCTCGACGCGATGGAACGCCAAGGCTATATCGGACCGGCCGACGGCGCGCGCCCCCGTCCCGTCCTCGGGCGGGCCTTTGAGACGGTCAATCACTGGGATGAGATGGATCGGAATGAGGGGTCTTGAGAGCGGCCGATGACTCCACCGAATCAGATTAATCAACGAATCGCTCGAAGCCTCGGACGCTGTAAATATTCAGATCATTCACTAAATGGGGCTTAGTGGGACATAGAGAGGGAGGGCGGGGCTAAGTGGTAAGCATTCAGGGTAGTTAGAGTGATCGGGCCGCCACGCACGATTGTCACAATTTTTGCTAAACGAGGGCCGTTTTGAAGGTCCGTTGTCACATCTTTTACTAAACGGTGGCCGCGCGCTCAATCTGAGCAGCGTGGCTTTTGTTTTGGCGGGACACAAATATAGGATGGGGCAAGCAAGCTGGCGACGGTGAAAAAGAGCTTAAGATGCGGTTAAAGGTTGTTGATGGAGGTTACAAATTTCGGATGCGTCCACAATTCACGGCCGATATATTTCCCGCCTCGCACCCTAACTTTAGTTGCAAACTCTTTTTCGTCGTGCGCTAACACATCCACATAAGCACCTACCGGCAAGAAAACAACGCGACCTGAAGTAATCATTGCTTCTATGGCAGGCATATCTCTAATGCCTCGTGCCGTCATCCAAAGGCTTACAGAAGCAGGTGAATCGGCGAAAGGGACATTTCCCTCACCAGACCCGAAAAGCTCACCTTCGTCGCTCACCTTTGCTGTATTGCTGACAGGAGCATACTCATCAGGTTGCCGCTGAGCACACTGAGTAGTGATGATGACCACAACGATGAGACCAAGCCAAAGAATGACCGCAGGTATAAAAGGGGAAACAGTGAGGTGTTTCATTCTTCAGTTATATGTCGCGCTCAACGCGCTTAACGACGCCCTGAATTGTTATTTCAGAAGCGTCCCAGATTTGGTCTTCGTAAATAGAGTTTGCGCCGCGTAAAAGCACCAGTCCTTCCACCTGCGCGTGGATATATTTTACTGTGACACCATCAGGCGTAAGAGCGACAGCGAGGTCGCCGATCTTTGCTTCAGAAGTTAAGTGGATAATCAAAATATCGCCATCCGTGATGTGATCTTCAATAAGTGAGTCTCCACGTATAGGGGCAGCGGCGAAGCGGTCGCCAAGTCGTGCCCCTTTGATCGACCGGATTTCGCGCCAGCCAGCGAAACTTAAAGTTTCAAGGGGAACAGGTTTCCCAGCAAAAACTTCAGAAAGGATAGGTATTCGTAACGTATCATTTGTTGGTTTTGCTTTGCTCATTTTCCCTGCCCTTACCCGCTCTAACCCGCCCAGACGGATTGATAGGTTTCAATATAGGAATTTGCGTAGAGTCTTCAAATTCAGTCTGCGTAAGTGCGTGAATAATCTTCATCGAGACGTAATGCCTGTCGCCATCTGGCATTTCGCTCAATTTAGTCAATAATTGCGCTTGTATATCTTCGATAGAGAATTCTCGAATATCTCTAATATCCTTTGGCCCATCATTCGTTAATAACCAATGAAGTGAAGTGTTACTTAACTCTGACACTTTTACTACATGCTGTAGTGAGTTGATGCCGGGCATTTCCCCTTTTTCCCACAAACCAGCAGAACTTTTACTAAACCCAAGTTTTTTAGCGATTTTTGCTTTCGCACCCCTTCCCGGCTGCACCCCAAGTGCAACGCACACTCTGCCAAAAAAACCTTTAGGGTCAAGTGACACGCAACTTTTTTCTTGACGAAAGTTTCGCAGTGCCTTACTTTGGCATTTCGACGTTCCGAACGGAACGCCACAACATAGCCATGTCACCTTTAGAAATCAAGTTCTTAGTCATGCGTAAGTTCGGGACGATAACTGCCTGTGCAATGAAGCTAGGTTGCTATCGCGAAGAGCTTTCCATGTGCATTCGTCAGGTGCGGGTTTATTCGCATCTGCGGCAGAAACTTGCGGACGAACTTGGGATGCCGGTCGAGCAGCTTTTCGGCCTGAATAAACGCCGGGAAGCTGCTTAGTTTTTAACAGTCACTCACGCTCCAAACTACTGCAAAAGGAGACTCGGAAATGAACCTAGCCCTCACCCTTGACAGTGAATTCAGGCGTGTCGCCCGTGAAGAGGGGCGTTCGATGGAAGCGGTAATGGACGAAGTAACCCAACTAATCGGGTGCAGTGCCCGGCAACTTTACAACTACAGGTCAGGCAAATGGTCGCCGGCAATTAAGGTATTGCCAATCCTATGCAAACGGTTCGGCTCGTTTGCGTTGCTTGATGCGCTGCGGGAGGAATGCAAGGAAACGCGGATCGCGCTGCCAGACCCCTACGACCTGAATCATTTGGTCGTTCAAACCATCCGCGAAGATATGTCTCACTACGACTTTTTCCTGAGTGCCTTTGAGTCATGCGGGATTGATGTGCAGGAGTTGGAGTCGCTTAGACGGTCTGGGGAGCAGGTGATTCAGAACGTCTATCAACTCCTCGCTGTAGCTGAGGAAGATTGCGCCCGGCGCGCGGCTCGGAAGGCCGAACGGCGACCGACAATCCAGTGATCATCCTAGCGATCATTCCAAGCGATCACTGCGAAATCCAAGCGATCCCATGCTAAGTAGCAAAAAAAAACAACTTACCCCCGCCGCCCGGCTAGAGGCGCAGAAAATCCAAGCGATCTTAGCGACCCACATTCACCACGCTTTACCCCAATCCAAGCGATCACTAGAGGTGAATTATGTGGCTCACGATTGATGAGGTCGTAATGCTTGGTCGATCAAAGCGCAGAGTTGAGTTGAAGCTCGCGTCAGGCGAGTGGCAGTCGCGCGACTCCGGCCAGCGCGGGCGCAACGGCAAACCGATCCGTGAGGTGCTGTTGTCGAGCCTGCCGGCGGACATGCAGAGGTCTTATTTGCAGGGGACCAAGCCGGCCGAGGTTGAATCACCGTCGGCCGCCGGCTGCGGATCGGCTGACGATGCGACGGTGCGATTGCAGGCAACGCTGGTGAAGCTCCCGCTCGAAGAACGTGATGCGTGGTTGGCCGAGGCGCAGCGTCTGATGAGGATCGTCGAGCGGTATGAGGCGATCAACCCACGGCAGCAGTTGAACCCGGCGACGGGCAAGCGTGAGTTCGTGCCGGCCGTCTTCGCTCTCTGCGAAGAGGCTCAGTGCTCCGAGCAGTTGATTCTGAATCGCGAACCCCACCGGGCTCAAAGCCCGTCACCCTACACGCTCGACGGCTGGTGGCGAAAATCCAAACAAGACGGCCCTCTCGCCTTCCTCCGATCCACACTTGTTCAGCAGAGCAAACAAAAGCGCGATCGGCGCAAAGCCGTCATCTCCCCCGCCGCCGTCGAGTGGGTGAATAAGAACTGGCGGAGCTATCGCAACCCACGACACTTATACAAAGAATTAGTCAAACGCTCGCGCCGCGAGAACTGGACCATCCCCAGCGAGAGTTGGGTATATCGCCTCTGGCGCAACATGCCTTCTGTCGTCAAGGCGATCCAACTCAACGGGCAGAAAGCATACACCTCGAAATATGCCCCCTATGTGCCCCGCGACTGTTCTGACCTCGAAGCCTTGCAGGTCTTGTGCGGCGACCACAGTCAGCGGGACGTCACGGTGCTATTGAAAGACGGCACCATCGCACGACCGTGGCTCACGCTCTGGCAGGACATTCGCACGGGGCTGTTGTGGGGCTGGCATCTCGACTTGGTCCCCTCCTCTAACACCGCCGGGCTGGCCTACGCAGATGGCGTTCGCAACTTCGGCGCGCAACCCCTGTCGCGACCAGATGATGAATTCTTCAGCTACATCTACACCGATCAGGGGGGCGACTATAAGTCAAAAAATTGGGACGGTCAGGTTCTCACCGTACACAAGTCCGCGATGCGGATCGAGGGCGGGTTGGAAGTGCTCCGCTCGCAACGCAAGGTCGGGTTCGTCGACGAGATGGACCTGAAGCATCTGCTGGCGCGCGGCTACAACGCGCGTGAGAAGCCGGTTGAGCGGGTCCACCGCGACATCTCCGATTGGGAGCAGAACTCGTTTGATGAATTCTGCGGGCGCGACGCGAAGAACAAGCCGGAACTCTGGCGCAGCATGTGGGCACAGCACCAACAGTTCGCCAAAGGCAAGCGCAGCGAATCACCTTTCATGGCGATTGACGATTACCGCGAAGCGTTGGCCGGGTTCATTCAGGAATACAACTCGACCGAGCACCAGAGAGTCACGCTGAACAACGCGACGGTGATCCCGCTCGAAGAGTACGAGCGCCTCTACGTCGCCAAGTACGGGAGGATCGAAATCGCCGAAGAGGCGCTCGCGCTTCTACTGATGAAGCCCAAGTCATGCAAGGTCGGCAAGAACGGCGTCGAACCTTTGCGGCGTGGACAAGCCTACCTGCACCCGGCGATGTCGGCGTGGAAAGACCATTACGTCGAGGTCCGCTACACCGAGAATGACTACAGCCGCGTGTGGGTGATCTTTCCCGGCGGGGAAATCTGTGAAGCCCCACTTGTATCCCGC
>JBOGOY010000378.1:0-4917 GCA_050748185.1 Pyrinomonadaceae bacterium | reverse complement strand
GGTTCAATCATAGTAGCCATCGAAGACAGTTCCTCTGGATGGGCCGGCGAGTGACGGCCTGTTTGCCAAAAGCGAGGTTGATGCGATGGGTCGGAGCTTACCACGATTTCATTGCAGAAGCAAGATTTTGTTTCATCTACGAAACAACAGAGAGACACGAGACATTACCCCCTGACGCCTTCAATTGAGGGTTTTTGGAACCATTTGCGGAGTCGCGCGTAATAGCGTCAGCAGCAGTAGTTTGATCCCGATCGTTTGCTCCTACCTTCCGAAGAGGTGAACACATGACACGTCTTTCCCGCTCGGCGGCGGCGGCAGTTTATCTGCTGGCCGCGTCTCTGCCTTTTCACGCGCAGGTCGCCAACAAACCCGGCAAGACAAACACCACCGCGACGGGCCGTGAGCGCGCGGCGCGCGGCGCCACAGTCGATCCGCTCGCGGCGGAGCGCCGCGCAACGGCCCTCACGCTCGTTAACGCGCTGGCCGAAGAGGCGCGCGCCTTTCGCGATGTGAACCTGCGGGCGCGCGTGCAGGCGCAGTCGGCCAACGCCTTGTGGGATTCAGAGCGCGAGCGGGCCACGGGACTGTTCCGCCGCGCGTGGGCGGCGGCCGAAGAGGCCGATCGAGAGAACGACCGCCGGCGCGAAGAAGAACGACGGCGGGCGCGCGACGGGCGCGGCGGCCCCGTGATTTCGATGCAGAACATCCCGAATGTGCGCGGCGAGGTGTTGCGACTCGCCGCCAAGCGCGACCACGCGCTCGGCGAAGAATTTCTCGGCCGGCTGGAGGAAGCGCGCCGGCAGCAGGAGCGAGACGCGCAGGCAACTCCGCCCGCGCCCGCTGCCGCCGCGACCGGCGACGCAACGGCGGCGCAACGACAGGGACCAGAGCGTTCTCCGCTCGACACGCCGCCGGCCGCGTCGCGCCGCCTGAGTCTGGCGTTGCAGTTTCTGAACGACGGCGACACCGAGCGCGCCCTGCAATTCGCCGAGCCCGCGCTCACCGAGCCGTACCAGATGACGGTCGAGTTTCTGGCGACGCTGCGCGGCCGCGACGCGGCCGTCGCCGATGCGCGCTTCACGGCGCTCGCCGCGCGCGCCGCCGCCGCGCCGGACTCTGACGCGAACACGGTCCTGTTGCTCTCGTCCTACGTCCTCACGCCGCATCTTTACATGACTTTCGAGCGCGGCGGCGGCATCTCTTCGACGCAGCGCCGGCGTGACGGCGTGCGTCCCGATTTGCCCGCGCCCGTCCGACAGGCGTTCATCGACGCGGCCGCGCAAATCCTCCTCCGCCCCGCCCCACCGCTTGATCAGGACCGCAGCACCTCGGGCCGTGACGGCACCTACTTCACCATCGCGCGGCTGCTCCCCTTCGTCGAACAGTTCGATCCCGAAAAAGTCGCGCTGCTGCGCACACAGATGGCCGCGCTCGCGCCCGATCTGACGCAACGCGAGCGCGGCCCCGACTTCGAGCGCGACCTGCAACGCGGCTTGGTCCCCGAAGACTCGCAGGGCGACCGCACGCAGGAGATGCTTGACCGGGCGGCCAAAGAAACCGATCCGGCGCAGCGGAACGAGCTTTATGCAATGGCCGCGCTGAGCGCCGCCAGACAAGGTGACGCGCGGGCGCTCGACCTCGCCGACAAGATTGACGACACAGAGTTGCGGCGGCAGGTGCGGGCCTTCGTCCAATTCTCGCAACTCAATCAGGCCATACAGAATAAGGACGGGGCGGAAGTCTTGCGCCTCGTCACGAACGCGGGTGACATCACGCGCCCGCAGCGCACGTGGGGCTACACGGAGGCGGCGCGGCTGCTCGTCAAGTCAGACCGCGGGCGCGCGATCGAGGCTCTCGAAGCGGCGGCGGCCGAGGCGCGCCGCATCGACGCCGAAGACCCCGACCGCGTCCGCAGCACGGTGGCCGTCGCCACTCAGTTTTTCGAGTTGGATCGCAACCGCGCGTGGGAGATCATGGCCGAGGCGGTGAAGGCTTCGAACGGCGCGGTCGAGTACAGCGGAGCGGACGCGGGCCTCGCCGTCGCCGTGCGGACGCGCAGCATGGGATCGGTGATGAACTTTTCGGCCCCGAGCTTCGATCTCACTCCCGTCTTCACCACCCTCGCGAAAGACGACATGAACCGCGCCATCGAACTCGCCAAAGGCTTTCAACAGGAATCGCCGCGCGCCGTCGCGACCTTAGCTATCGCCCGCGCGATTCTCGAAAAGCAGTGACAAGTGACGAGTGACAAGTGACGAGCTAAAGACCAGTTCTTGCTCGTCACTTGTCACTTGTCACTACGAATAAATATTCATCGGCCTCGTCAATAGTTCGACAGGGTCTTCGACGTTGAGGGCTTCGCGGACGTGGAACGCCTCGCCCGCCTCGACGTTGATCAGCGAGCCGTAGTAGCGCATCCGGTATTCCATCTGCGTGAGGAATTTCTTGTCGCTGATGCGCGTCGCGGGTTCGTCCGAGCCTTCTTGGT
This sequence comes from Pyrinomonadaceae bacterium, assembly GCA_050748185.1. Classification (GTDB taxonomy): domain Bacteria; phylum Acidobacteriota; class Blastocatellia; order Pyrinomonadales; family Pyrinomonadaceae; genus JACCRA01. Next base: position 2,429 of record JBOGOY010000378.1, on the reverse strand, counting down.
AGAACTGCGAGACGTGCGCGCGGATGGCCTGCATCTTTTCCGCGACGAAAGCTGAAACGTCCACGATGAACGACGGCATGACGAGGCGCGAATAGACGGCATGGGCGATCATCGGCATCTCGATCCGTTCCTGCCCGTGCTCCTCGTCGTAGCGCCTCATGCTGGCGAGGCGCGCGGCTTCGCGCGTGATGTGTGCAGTAGCGGCGTGGTCCGGGTGCGGATCGTCCCAGTGCTGCGTGAGCAGCACCTTCGGTCGGCAGGCGCGAAGGGCGCGCACCATGGCCCGGCGCGCGTCGTCCGTGAGCGCCACGTGGCCGTCGGGCTGGTCGAGGTTGAGGCGCGCGTCGAGGCGCATCAGGCGCGCCGCCGCGCGCGCCTCTTCGGCGCGAATGTCGGTTGTCCCGCGCGTTCCCATCTCGCCCCGCGTCATGTCGAGCACGCCCGTCCGGTAGCCCAATTGCTTCAACTTCAACAGCGTCCCCGCCACGGTCAACTCCGCGTCGTCCGGGTGCGAGAAGACTGCCAAGACATCCAGTTCTACAACGTTTTCCGCGATCATATCGCTCTTCAGTCATTTGAATTGCTGCGTTTCAGGTTTAACTGATCGGCCTGTGCCGGTCAAGCACGCTCAGCGGAAGTGATGAACGATGTACGATGCCTGATGAATTGAAGCCATTCGCTTCTCATTCATCGTTCATCATTCATCATTGGTTTGACGCCCTCACGCCCGATTGTTAGCCTTGCACGAGAAAGGTTCCAACTCAGCTATGAAACTCGTTGTCCTCGGCTCGGGCACGTCTGTCCCACACCCGCGGCGCGCGTCTTCGGCGCACTGGTTGGAGACGCGCGGTGGCGGCACGCTGTTGCTCGACATCAGCGCGCCCACGATCCTGCGCGTCGCGCAAGAGAATTTAGACTGGACGAACCTCGACGCCGTCTGGGTGAGCCACTTCCACCTCGATCACGTCGGCGGCCTCGCGCCCTTCCTGTTCGGGACCAAGTACGCGCCGCAGACACAAGAGCGGCGCAAGCCGCTGACCATCTACGGCCCGCGCGGGCTGAAGACGCTTTTCGCCGCGTTCGACGCCGCCAACGATTACAATCTGCTCAAGCAGCCGTTCCCGGTCGAAATCCGCGAGGTCGCGCCGCGCGAGGATTTCGAGATTCTGCCCGGCGTGAAAGCCGAAGCGTTCTCGACGCCGCACACTTCCGAGAGCCTCGCGCTCCGCGTGCAAGAGGCCGACGGCCCGTCGCTCGTTTACACATCGGACACCGGCTACACGGACGCGCTCGCCGAGTTCGCGCAAGGCGTCTCGCTCTTTCTGATGGAATGCTCCTTTTGGCGCGACAAGCCGGTGGAATCACACCTCGAACTGGAGGATGCAATGCGGCTCGCGCATTTGGCCGCGCCGCGCCGCGCTCTGCTCGCGCACCTCTACCCGCAGTGGGACGGCGTGGACCTCGCCGCCGAGGCGAAGAAGTTGTGGGACGGCGAAACCATCGAGGCACGAGACGGGCTGAAGTTGGAGATTGATTCATTGATTCATTGATTCATCGGTTCAATGAAGAATGCCTCTGCAATGGCTCGACTAATTAACGAATCAATGAGTCAATCAAGGTTAATCGTTAACCCCGTCGCCGGCACGGACGCCGCCCCGGACTACTTGCAGGCTATCAACGAGCGTCTGCGCGCGGCATTCGGCGAGATGGACATTGTGATGACGGTGGGGCCGGGCGACGCCGTGCGCGCGGCCGAAGAGGCGGCGCGCGCGGGCTGCGAACGTCTGTTCGTGGCGGGCGGCGACGGGACGCTGAACGAAGCCGTCAATGGCGTGGCCGCGGTTGACGGCGCGCTCGCGCGCGTCACGTTCGGACTGGTCCCATTAGGCACCGGCAACGACTTCGCGCAGGCACTCGGGCTGCCGGAAGAAGTTGACGAAGCGCTGAAAATTCTGGCGGCGGGGCGCACGGTGCAGGTGGATGTGGGCGTGCTGAATGGGCGTCGCTTCGTCAACGTCTCGGCCGGCGGCTTCATCGCGGAGGTGTCCGACGCGGTCGATCCGCAGTTGAAATCCTTCGCCGGGAAACTGGCCTATCTTGTCGGCGGCGCGCAGGTGTTATTCGACTACGAGCCGGATCGGGCGCGGCTGCACGCCCTGCGAGGGGATGGAACGGTGCTTGATCGCGAGTTCGACGTGCAGATGTTCGCCGTCTGCAATTCGCGCCTCGTCGGAGGCGGGCGCGCCATCGCGCCGCATGCGCTGATCGACGACGGGTTGCTGGACGTGTGCGTCGTCGAGGCGATGTCGACGCTGGATTTCGTCTCGCTGCTGACGCGCGTTACAGGCGGCGAGCACGTCGAAGCAGCAGGCGTCATGTACTTTCAGGCGCGCGAAATTACGATTGATTTCGCGCGCACGATCAAAGTC
>JBOGOY010000377.1:0-4920 GCA_050748185.1 Pyrinomonadaceae bacterium | reverse complement strand
CGCTGGGGATGGCCCACCGCGGCCGCCTGAACGTGCTGGCAAACGTCGTCGGCAATTTCGCCGAGCGTATCTTCACCGCGTTCGAGGGCACGACGCACCCGAGCTTCCCGGCCGACGAGGGCGACGTGAAATACCATCAGGGCGCGCGGGGCGAGCGCACCACGGCCGCCGGGCGAAAAATGAGCGTCACCGTCTCGCCGAACCCGAGCCATCTGGAGTTCGTCGATCCGGTGGTCGAGGGGATGGTCCGTGCCCGGCAGGACGAGATGCAGCGCGAAGAGGGCACGCCGCGCGAAGAAGCGATCGATCGCGCGCTCCCCGTTCTGCTGCACGGCGATGCGGCCTTCGCCGGGCAGGGCATCGTGATGGAGACGCTGAATCTCGCAGACCTCAAAGGCTACCGCACCGGCGGCACCCTCCACATCATCATCAACAACCAGATCGGTTTCACGACCTCGCCGCAGGCCGGCCGCTCGACGATCTATTCGACCGACGTGGCGCGGATGACACAACTGCCGATCTTCCACATCAACGGCGACGATCCAGAGGCCGCTTTCCGCGTGCTCCGGATCGCCCTCGACTTCCGGCAGGAGTTCAACAAGGACGTGGTGTTGGATGTAGTGGGCTTTCGCCGCCTCGGTCACAACGAGGGCGACGAGCCGAGCTACACACAGCCGCTGATGTACGCGCGCGTCAAGGCGCACCCCGGCGTCCGCGTCAAATACGCCGAGCGGTTGGTGCGCGAGGGCGTGCTGACGGCCGACGAGGCCGAGGCGATGATCGGAGAGATCGTCGCGAAGTATGAGGCCATCCTCGCGCGGGCCAAGCAGATCGTCTCGGAGAAACCGCCGAAGACCGCGCTGCCCGCGCCCATCGTGGAAGAAGATGGCTCGGCCGTCGTCGAGACCGCAATCCCGGCCGAAACCGTCCGCGAAGTGAGCGAGAAGATCGCGGTCGTGCCCGAAGGCTTCAACGTCAACCCGAAGATGGTCAGCCAACTCGCGCGGCGCGCGAAGATGGGCGAGGGCAGCGCGCCGTTGGACTGGGCCTTCGGCGAGGCGTTGGCCTTCGCTTCGCTCGCGCTCGAAGGCACGCCGGTGCGCCTCTCGGGGCAGGACTCGGGGCGCGGCACCTTCAGCCAGCGCCACGCCATTCTCTACGACACGCAGACCGGGCATCCGTGGTCCCCTCTGACTGATCTCGCCAAGAGCAAACAGGGCCGCTCGCTGGTCGAGGTCTTCGACAGTTCTCTGTCAGAACAGGGCGTGATGGGCTTCGAGTACGGTTATTCAGTCGTCGCGAAAAATTCGCTGGTGCTGTGGGAAGCGCAGTTCGGCGACTTCGGTAACGGCGCGCAGGTCATCATCGATCAGTTCATCGCGCCCGGCGTGGACAAGTGGCAACAGCCTTCGCGCCTCGTGCTGCTCTTGCCGCACGGTTACGAGGGGCAGGGACCAGAGCATTCGAGCGCGCGGCTTGAGCGTTACTTGCAACTCTGCGCCGAGAACAACATGCAGGTCTGTTACCCGACCACCCCGGCCCAGTATTTCCATTTGCTGCGCCGCCAGATGAAGCAGCAGACGGCGTTGCCGCTCGTCGTAATGACCCCGAAGAGTTTGCTGCGCCTGCCGGCGGCTACTTCCGGCGTCGGCGAGTTGACGGCGGGCGGTTTCCGGCCCGTGATAGACGACTCAGAGATCGCGGATCGCGGCGTCGTCCAACGCATCGTGCTGTGCAGCGGCAAAGTCTTTTACGACCTGAACGCCGCGCGCCTGAAGACGGATGACCGCCGCGTCGCCGTCATCCGCCTCGAACAACTCTACCCGTTCCCCGAAAAGGCTCTGCGCGAAATCTTTGCCAGCTACCCGAACGCGACCCAACTCGTGTGGACGCAGGAAGAGCCGAAGAACATGGGCGGCTGGACCTTCGTCGAGCCGCGCCTGATGGGATTGTTGCCCCGGTGCGAGCGGCCCTACTACGTCGGCCGCGCCGCCTCGGCGAGCCCCGCTACCGGCTCTTACGCCATCCACGAACTCGAACAGCGTCAACTCGTGGACCAATCACTGACGACCGACGCGCCCGTCATCTCACACGCGAGTACGGACAAGTACGCGGGCAAGGCAGACTCTTGATGCTGAGACCCTTGCCAAAATAAGTTCGACGTTTGCGGCCGCCACCGCAAAAACAAAACGAGGGCCGAGAGGTTTATTGACCTGCCGGGAGAGCGTGTCCCGACCGTGACTTGGTGAAGGCCAGCCCCTCGTCTGGGTTTGCTAAATGGATCGTAGATTTGAGATTTCAGATTTGACATCTCAGATAGAAAACCAGCATCACTACGAATCATTTCGGGAAAGCTATAGCTTCAAGGGGTAAAAAGGGGCCATGAAAGCAAATGCACTCTCAGCCGCCGCGCATGTTCTGATACTCATGTTTGTGAGTTTCCACGCCGCACCGGCGCAGGAAGTGCAGCCCGCCGCGCTCACGCTCGAACCGGTGCTGTCGAATCTTTCCAGTCCGGTTCTCGTGACCAACGCGCGCGACGGCAGCAATCGCCTTTTCGTCGTCGAACAGCCCGGAAGGATTCAGGTGCTCCAACCGAACGCCGCCGCGCCGACCGTTTTCCTCGACATCACGGCCAAAGTCCTCTCGGGCGGCGAGCGCGGGTTGCTCGGCCTCGCCTTCCATCCGCAGTTCAACGCTAACCGGCGCTTCTTCGTCAACTACACGCGGCAGCCCGACGGCGCGACCGTCATCGCCGAGTACCGCGTCTCGGCCGCCAATCCGAACGTGGCCGAGGCGGCTGAGATCGTGCTGCTCGTCATCCCGCAACCGTTCGCGAATCACAACGGCGGCATGATCGAGTTCGGCCCCGAAGGCTTCCTCTACATCGGGATGGGCGACGGCGGCTCTGGAAACGATCCGGGCAACCGGGCGCAGAACGTCGAGGATTTGCTCGGCAAGATGCTTCGCTTGAACGTCGATCAAGCGGACGGTTCGACGCCTTACTCGTCGCCGCCCGATAACCCTTTCTTCGGGGCGACGCCGGGCCGCGACGAGATTTACGCCACGGGACTGCGGAACCCGTTTCGCTTCTCCTTCGACCGGGCGACCGGGCAACTCTATGCCGGCGACGTGGGGCAGGGGGTGCGCGAGGAGATCGACGTGATCACGCGCGGCGGTAACTACGGCTGGCGCGTCTTCGAGGGGACGCGCTGCACGGGCCTCGGCCCGGCACAGTGCAACCCCGCCAACTTTCAAGCGCCCGTCGCCGAGTACGAACACACGGGGGGTCGCTGCTCCGTCACGGGTGGGTACGTCTATCGCGGCACACGTTCGAGCCTGCCGGTTGGGGCTTACGTCTTCGGCGATTTCTGCACGGGCGAAATCTTCCTGTTGCAAAATGGGGCGCAGTCGCTTTTACAAGACACCAACCTCAACATCTCTTCGTTTGGCGAGGATGAGGCCGGCGAGCTTTACATAGTCAGTCTCGGTGGGACGGTTCATCGGCTCGCCACTTCATGCCAGTTTTCGATCGCACCTACGAGCCGCACCGCGCCGGCGGCGGGCGAGACGCTCAATGTGAACGTGACCGCCGGGGCCGGGTGCGGCTGGATGGCCGTGAGCAATGTCGGCTTCATCACCGTCACCGCGGGCGCAAGCGGCGCGGGCGACGGCGTGGTGTCCCTCTCGATCGCGTCTAACGGCTCAGGTGTGCCGCGCACGGGCACGGTGACTATTGCGGGGCAGACCTTCACCGTCACCCAACCGGAGTTGACGCCGGAAGTTCCCACCCTTCAGTTCAGCCAAGCTAATTATCAGTTCTCCGAAGGCGCGAGCCGCGCCACCCTCACCGTCACGCGCACGGGAGACAACTCCGGCACGGTGTCGGTCGAATACCTCACCGTGGATGATCCGGCGGCCGTGCCTTGCGCCACGGCCAACGGCACGGCCTACGCCCGCTGCGATTACACCACGGCGTTTGACACTTTAACTTTCGGCCCTCAAGAGGTGAGTAAAGAGATTAGCATCCCCCTCACGGACGACGCGCACGTCGAGGGAAGCGAGACGTTGCAGGTGAGGCTGCGTCAGGTGACGGGTGTGGCTGCGCTGGGCGCTCAGAGCATCGCGACGATCACGATCACGGACAACGATAGTTCGGCGGGTGCGGCGAACCCGATCAATACCACGCCGTTTTTCGTTCGCCTGCACTACCTCGACTTCCTCGCGCGCGAGCCGGAGACGGGTGAGCCGTGGTCGGCCATCCTCGACAACTGCCCTGCTCCCTTCAACCTCGATTCCGCGAATCCTTCGGCTCGGTGCGACCGCATTATCGTCTCGTCGTCTTTCTTCGGCTCGCCGGAGTTTCGGCTGAAGGGCTTTTACGTTTTCACGTTCTACCGCGTGGCCTTCGACCGCCTCGCCGAGTATGCCGAGTACGCCGCGGACGTGCGCGCGGTGACAGGGCAGACGAGCACCGACACCTCCGCCCGGCGCGCGCGGTTCCCCGTCAGTTTCGTCGCCCGGCAAGAATTCCGCGCGGCTTACGACGCCCTCTCGAATGGGGCATTCGTCGATGCGCTGCTCGGGCGCTACAACCTTCAGTCGATCACGACGCCCGACCCGGGGAACCCGGAGGGCGGAGTAAAAGTGACGCTGACGCGCGCGGAGTTGGTTAGTCGTCTGAGCGGGGCGGGCGGGATGCTGACGCGCGACGCAGTCTTGCGCGCGGTCGTCGAGTCGGACGAGGTGTCGGCGGCGGACTTCACGCGCGCCTTCGTGGCCATCCAATCCTACGGGTATTTGCGGCGGACGCCCGAAGCGGGCGGGTATCAGGCGTGGCTCGACTATTTGAATGCGAACCCGACGGACTCGCGCACGATGGTCAACGGATTCCTGAATTCCACCGAGTACCGTCTCAGG
>JBOGOY010000376.1:0-4931 GCA_050748185.1 Pyrinomonadaceae bacterium | reverse complement strand
CACTTTTGCCTTTCGCCTTTTTGCTTTTGCCTGCTACTGATTCTCGCCTTCGCCGGACTTACTACCAAGGCCGAAGTCGGCTAGTTCGGCGAGTGAAGCCATGCCGCCTTTGGCCTCGGTCGAGTAGGCTTTGGTGTCCATGACGGGTTCGTCGCTGTGCGCTGCGCGAGCGGAGAGGCCGATCTTCTTGGTGTCCTGTTCGATACGCAGGACGCGAAAGTCCATCTCCTGACCGATCTGCGCTACGTCCTCGGGTTTCTCCACACGCTCTTCCGAGAGTTCGGAGACGTGGCAGAGTCCTTCCAGCCCCTCGGCTAGTTCGACGAACGCGCCGAAATTCGCGAAGCGCGTAATCTTGCCGTGCACCACGTCGCCGGGACGGTGCTCGGAGACGAAGCGATCCCACGCGCTCGGCTCGGTGTCCTTGATCGACAGCGAGAGGCGCCGATTCTCCGTATCGATGTTAGTGATGACGGCTTCGATCTCCTGACCTTTCTTTAACACCTCGCCGGGGTGCTTGACGCGCTTGTTCCAAGAGATGTCTGAGACGTGGACCAGACCGTCAACGCCGTCCTCGACCTCGATGAACGCGCCGAAGTCGGTCAGGTTACGCACGCGCCCAGAGACGCGCGTTCCGATCTGGTAGCGCTCGCGCAACGTCTCCCACGGGTTCGGCTGCGTCTGCTTCATGCCGAGACTGATGCGCCGCGCGCGCGGATCGACGCCGAGCACTTCGGCCTCGACCGTGTCGCCGACGTTAACGAGCTTCGACGGATGTTTCATCCGCTTCGACCAACTCATCTCGGAGACGTGGACCAACCCCTCGACGCCGGGCTCTAACTCGACGAAAGCGCCGTAGTCGGTGACGCTGGCGATCTTGCCCTGCACGCGGCTGCTGATAACGTAACGCTCGTCCACGCTCTCCCACGGATCCGGGAGCAGTTGCTTGAAGCCGAGTGAAACGCGCTCGCGCTCGCGGTCAAACTTCAGCACCTTGACCTGCACGTTCTCAGCCACCTTGAAGAGTTCGGCCGGGTTTTGCAGGCGACCCCACGACATGTCGGTGACGTGCAGCAGGCCGTCGATGCCGCCGAGGTCAACGAACGCGCCGTAGTCGGTCAGGTTCTTAATCTGGCCCTCGACGATAATGCCCTCTTCGAGGTTCTGCAGGGTTTCGCCCTTACGGCCCTCGTTCTGCTCATCAAGCATTGCCTTACGCGAGAGCACGACGTTCGAGCGCTTGCGGTTGAGCTTAATGACCTTGGCCTCGATCTCCTGATTGCGGTAGCTGTCAAGGTTACGCACTGGGCGCGAATCAAGTTGCGAGCCGGGCAGGAACGCGGCGACGCCGTCGATGTCCACGCGGAGCCCACCTTTGACGCGCTCCATGATCCGGCCTTTGACGGGTGCGCCGTCGCGGTAGGCTTGTTCCAGATGGTCCCACGCGCGCATCCGCACGGCGTCGGCGCGCGATAGGAGGGGCACGCCTTCCTGTGTCTCCATGCTCTTAATGAGCACTTCGACCTCGTCGCCGCGCTTGACGGTGATCTCGCCGTCTTCCATGAACTCTTCGGCGTTGACGAGGCCCTCGGACTTGAAGCCGAAGTCGATGACGACGCCACGCTCGTTGATGCCGACCACGGTACCGCGGACGACCGAGCCTTCTTGGAAGGCAGCTTGCTCCTGCTCGTACTGGTCGAGCATCGCGCCGAAGTCGAAATCGTTGCGACCCTCTTCTTCGTCACCGGACTCTGTGGAAGCGGCGGCCGGGGCAGGGGCCGTACCGGAAGCTACAGTTGAGGACGCGCGCGGTTCGTTCGGGGCGGCAACCGCCGCCTGCGACTCGCCCGCGCGGGCTTGTGAGTTTTCGTTGTTTTCGCCGTCGGTCGGCATGTTGTCTTCGATGACCATGGAAACTATTGTCAGACTCCTCGCGAAATTCGTGGCACGTCACAGAGCGTCCGCGCCGCCGCCCGGTGCGAGCGCGACGAACAAGCCAGCATGTGTTGAGAGCCGTGTGGGCTATGTCTTAACGGCCTACTCTGCTGGCGAACAATGTAGTGTGTGTCGGATGCGAGTTAAAGGGCGGGGATGCGAGCCGTCAAGAAGTTGAATAGGGGACGTAACGTTTCTAATTTCCATCGTGCCCGTGGATCACCCGCGTGATCCGACCAACACCAGTCGCTTGACCGGGGATGGCCCCGAATGTACACGCGTCCATCGGGCATGTCAAGGAAGTAGGGACGAACGACAGGTGTCGAGTGAGAGGAGAAAGAATTCGCTTCTTCCTGTCACTCGACACTTGCCAGATGTCGCTCATCACTTTTTATTTCGCGCCGGCCGGCGCCACCGCGGCAGCAGCATTCAGATCACGGCGAGCGACGTAGACACCAGCCGAATGGGAGCCGACAAGAAGGCGACCCGGATCGGCCGGGTCCAGCGCAAGCGCCCACACCCTGCGACTGGGCATCTCAGGATCAATCCGCTTCCAAGTCATGCCGGCATCCGCTGAATGGAAGACGCCGTTGTTGTCGGGCCGCTCGTAAGCGCTGCCGACGAAGATTTCGTCCGGGTTCTGCGGGTTGATGAGGACGCTCGTATAGCTGCCGTAAGGCAAGTTGCCGCCGCGGCGCAGCCAACGCTCGCCGCCATCGTGCGAGATGTAGAGCGTCTGTGTCGTGCCGACGTAAATGTTCTCAGGCCGTTTCACATCCTGCTCGATAACATTGATCGGGGCGATACTCGGTACGCCCCCGACCGCAGACCACGTCTTCCCCCCATCGCGCGTGACCAGCACGCCTGAAGTTGAAGTCCCGACCCAGATCGTCTCAGGATGTTGAGCGATCGCCGAGACGCAAAGCGTCCGCGAATCGAAGCCTTCCCCGTATGAGAGCCTCTGCCAGCCCTTCAACGGGTCGGCAGTTTGGTAAAGCCCTCCGTTAGTCGCCGCGAGCATCACCGAGCCATCACCCTTCGGAGCGGAGGCGTAAATCAGGGCGTTAATCGTTTCAGTCAGCGCGATGGGCGCGTCCTGCAACCCGGCGGCGGCACTGCCGGTCTGTGCCCCGCCCGCGAGGCCGAGCGCGACCAAAGTCGTGTGATCGAGGCGGCCTGACTGAGGCAGCCTCTTCGCCGCCTGAAACTTCCTGAGCGCCGCCACTGTCAGCGGGCCGGCTACACCGTCGGGCGTCCCAACCTCATAGCCCGCGAGGGCGAGCGCTTCCTGCGCGCGCTTAACTTGTGTGGCCGCGGACGCTTTGCCACTTCCAAGCCGCGGCCCCTTCTTGGTTTCCTTCGGTTCGTCGCTGCCGGGCGCGGCGATCGGAGCCCACGACGCGCCGCGATCGGTCGAGCGGTACATCCCGAGGTTGGTCCCTAAGTAAATAATGTTCGCGTCGGCACGATCCTGCAGGATCGCGTAAGCGATCAGGCGATTGGGCATGTTACGCATTGAAGGCTGCCAAGTGAGGCCGCCGTCGTTGCTGACGAAGAAGAAACCGCCGCCGGTCGCCGTGTTGATGGTCGTGGCGTAAACCCGGCCCGGCTGTTCGCGATCGGGCAGGATGGAGTAAGCGCGCCGCCCGCTGTAGCCGTCATTGCTCGGGACAAAAGTCTTGCCGCCGTCTTTCGAGACCATCACGCCGTAATTATTGGCGCCGATGTAAATCGTCTGCGGAGCCTCGGGGTGGACGGCGATGGCGTTGATCTCCAACTGGCGCGAGGTGGTCAGCATCCACGAGTCGCCGCCGTTGGTCGAACGCCAGAAGCCTTCGGTCGTGCCGGCATAGACGACGCCCTTGATCGAAGGATGCTGGAGGATGGCGCGCGTGCGACGCGACTGCGACGGAATGCCCTGCACCTTGCGCCACTGGTTGCCGCCGTTTTTCGAGTCGTAAATGCCGCTGCACGCCGACGCGATGACCTGATCCGGGTCGTGTGGGTTGACCTCGATAGCGAACACGTCCGAGTCGTCGATCATGCCCGTCTTAATCGAGCCCCAAGTCTTACCGCCGTCCGTCGTCTTATAAGGTAGATACCACGTGCCCGCATAGATCACGTCAGAAGAGCGCGGATCGACGGCAAGTGACTCGACGTTGATGAGGCCGGGATAATCCGATGTCTGGAGTTTCTCCCAAGTCGCACCGGCGTCCGGCGAACGCCAGACACCACGGTTCGAGCCGACGATCAGGACATCCGGCTGAGAGGGCGACTGAGTGAGCGAGTGGATCGCCTCGGCCTTCAGTTCGGCGGCCTCGGTCCAAGTCTCTCCGCCGTCCGTCGTCTTGAAAAAGCCGCCCGGCTCTTTATGCCGGTGTGCGGCGGCGTAGATCATTTTCGAGTCGCGTGGATCAATCAGGATGTTGTCAATATAGAGGCTGGGCCGGTTGAAGTTTGGCAGGCGCGTCCAAGTCTTCGCGCCGTCTTTCGAGGTGTAAATCTGGCCGTCGATGGTGCCGAAGTAGAGCCGCAGTGGGTCACTGGGATCGACAGCCAGCGAGCGCACGTCGCCACCCATCGGGCCGGAGATCGTCCAGTCGATCGGGCGCTGCGCGGCATCGGTGGTCGAGAGACGACCGTCACCAGCATCAGGAGGGGTTGCGGCAACGGCCGCGGACAGGGGGTTAGAGAAAGCAGCGACAAAGCTCAGTATCAGCGCAAACGCGATTAGCTTTTTCATCATCGGTCGGGTCATTACCTCTTCAGTTTGTATGAAAAAGTCAGGCAACGCGCGCCGGGGGGTTGGCGAAAACGTCACCGCATACGGCAACTACGACGGGCTCAAGTTTAACAGCAGATGAGCCCATGACGGTAGGATGCGCCGAAATTTTTGGGCGGTTGTACGACTTTTGAGAGGCGGGAAGATTGCAATAAGCTGATGAGGCCGAAAAAGCAGAGCGGGCGGCGTTTCCCGGAGGAAGCACCGCCCGCTT
>JBOGOY010000375.1:0-4933 GCA_050748185.1 Pyrinomonadaceae bacterium | reverse complement strand
CTGTCCGACGGGGCCGCAGCCCCAGATGGCGATCGTGTCGCCGGGCTTGATGTCGCAGTTTTCGGCGGCCATGTAGCCGGTCGGGAAGATGTCGGACAGGAACAGCACCTGCTCGTCGTCGAGCCCGTCGGGAATCTTCACCGGCCCGACATCGGCGAACGGGACGCGCGCGTACTCGGCCTGCCCGCCGGCATAGCCGCCCGTCATGTGCGAATAGCCGAACAGGCCCGAGCCGGAGTAGCCGTAAAGCTTCTCCTGCATCCATGCGTTCGGGTTGGTGTTATCGCACGCCGACCACAACTCGCGCTCGCAGAAGAAACACTTGCCGCACGCGATCGTGAACGGCACGACGACGCGATCACCGACCTTCAGCTTTTTAACTTCGGCTCCCACTTCCACGATCTCGCCCATGAACTCGTGGCCGAGGATGTCACCCGATTCCATCGTCGGGATGTAGCCGTTGTAGAGGTGCAGGTCCGAGCCGCAAATCGCCGTCCGCGTGATCTTCACGATGGCGTCGTGCGGGTTCAAAATCTTCGGCTCGGGCACGTCCGTCACCCGCACTTCATTCTTACCGTACCAACATAGAGCTTTCATCTTCCCTCCCTCGTGTCTTTACCTTGTGCTTACCTTGCTCAGGCGCGTCTCAGGCGGCGGACGCCCAGTCCCAACAGCGCCAGCGCGCCCAACGCCAACCCCAGTTTGACCGGCGTCGGCAGCGGCTTTGCGCGCAGCGTCAGCGGGGCCAGCAACGGCCGTAACTGGTAGCCGAGCCACGTGCCACTGGCGACGCCCGGCGCGGACAATTCCAGATCGACGAAGCTCTGCGGCAGGCCGCGCCGCAGGCCCTTCCAGCCGTCGGTCATCGACGCCAAGATGTGCGGCGTGCGATCAATGCCGCTCCGCACGACGCCGCGCCCGCCTTGCGCCTGTAGCTCTTTAATCGCTGTGTGCAGCGTCGGCGCGTGCGTCCACATGACGTAAAATGCGACACGCCCGTCTACGTCGAGCAGGTAGGTCGGATCGGCCAAGCCCCCATAGACCTGATGCGCCGTTCCCTGCAAGTCATCGACTAGCACCGGGTACGGAGTCTCTTCCCATTGAAAGATCATCGCGTCGCGCATCTTCTCGTCGAGGCTGCCGTAGGGCGGAACTTTCGGGCCGGGATGCGCCTGCCGAATCAGGACGTCGATAAAACTGACCTCCGCGCCCCACGCTTCGTGAAGTTTCTTGAGCGGCTCGACCGAGCCGGCGGTGATCGGTCAACTCAGAGAGCCGAAATGTAACAGCACCGGCTTGCCGCGCAAGCTGCTCAAGCGCACCATCCCGCCGCGAGCGCTCGGCAATTCAAAGTCCGGCGCTAACTCGCCCGGCTTGATGCCCTGCGCCTCGACCGTCCGCCGCGCGTCCTGCAACAGGTGCTTAGTGCGGAAGGTTTTGAAGTTGTACTCGTCGAGACCCATCTGCTCTTCCAGAGCCGGAAAGCGCTCGGCGACGTCCGGCGCGGGCGTCGCGATGGCCTCGACACTTCCGCCCGTTAATTTATCTGCTGGTGTCATCTTTAACTCCGATCTGTTTGTCAGTGGGAACCAAGAAAGCGCGACAGTACCACTTGTGGTAGCGGGCGGGAGACAAGATTGCGGATTGGCGATCGCGGCTTGAAAACAGATGCTTCTTAAATCCGCAATCCGAAATCCGCATTCCGCAATCTTGTCCCTGTCCGCTACCGGCGGTCGCGCGTCGCAGAAGATTACGCGCTGGCGGAAGTCGAGCGCGCGTCGAACGCCGCCGTCAGCCCTTCGGCCGCTTCCATCAGTGCATCTTTCGCTGGTCGTGTCTCAGATTTTATGCTGACCGCAATTCGAGCCTTATAAATCGAGGCTTTCACCAACCTCAGCATAAATTGTGAGACACCACCAAAAGTGACGGGTGACAAGTTAAAGATAGTGACGAGTGACAGTTGACAAGCGACGAGCAAGAAAGCTCTTGCATCTGCCGCTTGTGCCTACTCTACTCTCTGCTCCTGTCACTCTAAGTAAACGAGACACAGAAAATGCAAAGCATGGGTGGGCAGGATAGGCAGGAGGTATTACTTGTCTCTGACTTAATCCTGCCGATCCTGTCCAGCCATGTGGCTTTTCTGTGTCCCGCTCTTACGACTTGCGATTCAGACGATCATGAGCGACCGGCCGCCGCACTGCGTCCCGAAGACTGACCCTCGGTCGTCGCCGTCTCGCCGGCCTCCAACACCTGCTTGAAGCGGCGCAGGTCTTCCTGAATCTGCTGCTCGGGGTTCTCGCCGAACAGCCGTGCGACGGCCGCACCCAAAGCCCCGCCCGGCGGGTCGTATTTGAGCGAGACGCGCACCTCGGTGCCGCGCCCGCCCGGAGTTTCCTTGAAGTGGACCGAGCCGGCGTTGTCCACATCGGCCCCTTCGAGCGAGCGCCACGCGATCAACTCGTTCTCTTTCTCGTTATAGACTTCCGCGTCCCATTCGACGGTCGTCCCGGCCGGAGCCTTCGCCACCCAGTGCGAGCGGGTCGGGCCGCTCGTGCGAACCTCTTCCAAGTGGTTCATGAAGCGCGGCAGATTCTCGAAGTTGCGCCAGTAGCGATAGAGTTCCGCCGCCGGCTTATTGACCGTGACACTCTTTTCGACCTTGATGCCGCGCCCGCTCTTGACGCTGACGTTTGGGTTCTCGATCTCGCCCGAGGCCGTGCGGACGCCGATTGCCTCGTACACGTCGCAGTGGCCCGTCACGCCACGGTATGCCAGTGCCCCGCCGATAAGCGCGAGCGCCACGCCGCCGAGGCTCCCGCGCGTCAAACCGTAAAGGGCGAGCGCGCCGCCACCGATTCCAGACGCCCACCGCTCAGGCTGGCTGACGTTGATGCCCGCCCCGCTCTGGCCTTTCGGCTCGCTCGCCGCGCGCGGCGCATTCTCCATCGTTAAAGCCGTCTCACTTGCTGCCATTATTTTTGTCTCCTCCTTAAGAAAACAGTTTTCGGACACGGGGCAGACGTTACCCCCGCCCTCTGTCCGAAAACGACTCGTGTTTAGTTATCACCGGATATGAGACACAAACACCGTGCCGGTAGGACGGAGAGACAATAGACGAGAAATAGTCGATCGAGTTTTGCAGAACCGGCGGCAGAGTTTGACAGAGAGGGACGCATATCATTCGCCTTCTTTGCGCCCTTTGCGTCTTTGCGTGAGGCTTTATCTCACGGCTGGAAGAACTAACGCAAAGACGCAAAGGCGCGAAAACAAGACGCATCCGCACCGATCTTCAGTGCTCCCAGAACCTCTTGCGATGCGTCGGCATGTGCGAGGGAAGCTGGCGGCGCACCCGCTTGACGCTCGCCATCCTGCGTGCTAGGTTTGCCATTCGGTTTACCCCATATATTTCTGGCACACGCACGGAGCCCGCGAGAGCGAGTTAAGGAGAGACGATTGACCACGGCCTCTTCCCTGAAGCAGACCCCGCTCAATGCCGCGCACCGACGTCTGGGCGCGCGGATGGTTGATTTCGGCGGCTGGGACATGCCGGTGCAATACCCTGCCGGCACGGTCGAAGAACACCTGCGGACGCGCCGCCACACGGGGCTGTTCGATGTCTCGCACATGGGCGAGTTCGACGTGAAAGGCGCGGACGCCATCCCGTTCGTCAACCGCCTCTGCTCGAACGATGTCACTAAACTCGTGGACGGGCAGGCGCACTACTCCGCGCTGACCACGCCCGAGGGCACGGTCGTTGACGATCTGCTCGTTTACCGCTTCGGCCCCGAACGTTTGCTGCTCGTCGTCAACGCCTCAACCACCGAAAAAGACTGGGACTGGATCACTTCACACCAGCAAGGCGAGTCAGTCGAACTTACGAACCGCAGCGCCGACTACTGCCAGATCGCGGTGCAAGGCCCCGACGCGCTCGACATTTTGCAGTCGCTCACCGAGACGCCGCTCGCCGAGATCAAGTATTACCACTTCCGTGAAGGCGCGGTTGACGGCGTGGGCGCAATCATCTCGCGCACGGGTTACACCGGCGAAGACGGCTTCGAGGTTTACGCCGCCGCCGACAAGGCCGAGCAACTTTGGGATCGGATTCTGGAAGCGGGCCGCTACGGCGAGGCCGAAGACAGCATCCTGCCCTGCGGCCTCGCGGCGCGCAATACGCTCCGGCTCGAATCCGCGATGTCGCTCTACGGTCATGAGATCGACGAGACGACGACACTGCTCGAAGCCAACCTCGGTTGGATCTGCAAACTCAACAAAGGCGACTTCACGGGGCGCGACGCGCTCGCCCGCCAGAAGGAAGCCGGACTGACGCGCCGGCTCGTCGGCTTTGAAGTCACAGATCGCGGCATCGCGCGCGACGGGCAGGACGTCACACTTGAAGGCCGGCAGATCGGCCGCGTCACCTCGGGCAGCCCCGCGCCTTATCTCAAAAAGAACATCGGTCTGGCCTACGTTCCCGTCGAGTACGCCAACCCCGGACAGGAAATTCAGATCGACGTGCGCGGCCGCCCCGTCGCGGCCCGCGTCGTCCAGACGCCGTTTTACAAGAGGCAGAAGTAGTTTTTAGTTTTCGGTTTTCAGTTTTCAGTTTCAAACTACGGGCCTTCTGTTTCTCAAGGTGGTCAATGGGATCGCAGTCTTACAAAGACTTGGTGGTTTGGCAGAAGAGCATTGCTTTATGCGTGCAAGTCTATAAAGAGTGTGAGGCTTTCCCGAGAAGTGAACTCTACGGCTTATCGGATCAGATGAAACGTGCGGCGGTTTCCGTCTCGTCCAATACCGCTGAAGGGCAAGGCCGGCTACATCCGAAAGAGTTTATCCACTTCCTCTCTGTCGCCAATGGTTCGCTTGCCGAGTTGGATACTCAACGGGTTATCGCCGAGAGTTTGCACTTTCTCGGGCCGGCAAACAGCTCACA
>JBOGOY010000374.1:0-4935 GCA_050748185.1 Pyrinomonadaceae bacterium | reverse complement strand
CTCGAAGGAGGCGGCGATGTTAAAGCCATTGCAGTGGCGCGGCATTGGTCCCTTCCGGGGCGGTCGCGTGACGGCCGTTGCGGGGGTAGCGTCGCAGCCGTTGGTTTACTACTTCGGCGCGACCGGCGGCGGCGTGTGGAAGACCACCGACGGGGGCGCGAACTGGGAGCCGGTGAGCGACGGCTTTTTCGGCACGGGATCGGTCGGCGCGATCGGCGTCGCCGAATCCGACCCGAACGTGCTCTACGTGGGAATGGGCGAGTCGCCGGTGCGCGGTAACGTCTCGCACGGCGACGGCGTGTACAAGTCGTCGGACGCGGGGAAGACTTGGAAGCGGGTCGGCCTCGAAGACACGCGCCACATCGGCCGCGTGCGCGTCCACCCGAAGAATCCGGACGTGGTGTACGTTGCTGCGCTCGGACACCTCTTCGGGCCGAACGAGCAGCGCGGCGTCTTCCGCTCGAAGGACGGCGGCAAGACTTGGGAGAAGGTGCTATATCGCAACGACAAGGCCGGCGCAATCGATCTCGTCTTCGATCCGTCGAACCCGAATGTTATGTATGCGGGCTTCTGGGAAGTGGTCCGCAAGCCGTGGACATTGGAGAGCGGCGGCCCCGGCAGCGGCCTCTTCAAATCAACTGACGGCGGCGACACGTGGACCGAAATCACGCGCCACGCGGGGTTGCCGAAGGGCACGGTCGGCAAAGTCGGCGTCGCCGTCTCGCCCGCGAACCCGGAGCGTCTGTGGGCCATCGTCGAGGCCGAGGACGGCGGCGTGTTCCGCTCGGACAACGGCGGCCGGACGTGGACGCGGACCAACGAGCAGCGGAACCTCAGACAGCGCGCATGGTATTACACGCGCATCTACGCCGATACGGTCAACCCCGAGACGGTTTACGTGCTCAACACCGGTTTCTACAAGTCAAACGACGGCGGGCGCGCGTTCGCCGCGATCGGCGTCCCGCACGGCGATAACCACGATTTGTGGATCGCACCAAACGATGCGAGCCGAATGATCAACGCGAACGACGGCGGCGCGAATGTCTCTTTCAACGGCGGGCGCACGTGGACCGAGCAGGATCAGGCGACCGCGCAATTTTACCGCGTCGCCGTGGACAATGATTTTCCATACAACATCTATGGCGCGCAGCAGGACAACTCGACCGTCAGGATCGCGAGCCGCACCACCGACTTTGCGATCACCGAGCGCGATTGGTGGGACGTCGGCGGTGGCGAGTCGGGTTGGATCGCGCCTTCGCCGAAAGACTCGAACATCGTCTTCGCGGGCAGTTACGGCGGGCTGATTACGCGCTACGATCACCGCACGGGGCAGACGAGAAACGTCACCGTCTGGCCTGACAACCCGATGGGCGGCGGGGCTGAGGCGATGAAATACCGCTTCCAATGGAACTTCCCGATCCTGTTTTCGCCGCACGATCCGAATACCCTCTACGCCGCCGGCAACGTCCTCTTCAAGTCCACCAATGAGGGGCAGAGTTGGACGGCGATCAGCCCCGACCTGACCCGCAACGATAAAACCAAGCAAGGCTCTTCCGGGGGACCAATCACGAAAGACAACACGAGCGTCGAGTATTACGACACAATCTTCGCCGTGATGGAGTCGCCCGCGCAGCGGGGCGTCATCTGGGCCGGCTCGGACGACGGCCTCGTCCACATCACGCGCGACGGCGGCGGCCGTTGGGACAACGTGACGCCGAAGGGCATGCCCGAATGGATTCAGATCAACTCGCTCGACGCCTCAGCCCACGACGCCGGCACGGCCTACGTCGCCGCGACGATGTACAAGTGGGACGACTTCAAGCCCTACCTCTACAAGACGAGTGACTATGGGAAGACTTGGAAGAAGATCACCAGCGGCATCCCCGATGGCGCTTTCACGCGCGTCGTGCGCGAAGACCCGAACCGCAAGGGGCTGCTCTACGCAGGGACCGAGACAGGCGTATACGTCTCTTTCGACGACGGCGAGAACTGGCAGTCGCTTCAGTTGAACCTGCCCGTCGTGCCGATTACGGACTTGGCCGTCCACAAGCGCGAGCGTGATCTAGTCGCCGCGACGCAGGGGCGCTCGTTCTGGGTGCTCGACGATCTGTCGGTGCTGCACCAGACGGCCGACGCGGCGCGGGCTAATGAGGTGGCGCGCCTGTTCAAGCCCGAAGACACTTACCGGATGCCGGGGGGCGGCGGCTTTCAGCTTCCGGCCAACGCGACCGTGGGCCGCAACCCCGCGGGCGGCGTCGTGGTCCACTACTTCTTCAAGGAGAAGCCGAAGACCGACGTGGCGCTCGAATTCCTCGACGCAGGCGGCAAGTCGATGCAAAAGTTCACCGCCAAAGCGCCCGCGCCGCAGGCTTCCCCCGTGCCCGGCACGGCGCGTGTCACCACGCCGCCCGAGCAGCCCGCCGCGCCCGCGGGCGAGGAGACGCAGGTGTTCGGCGGCGGGGGACCAGCGCGCTTGAGCGCCGAGGCCGGGATGAACCGCTTCGTCTGGGACATGCGCCACGCGGAAGCCGCGCGCTTCCCCGGCATGATCCTCTGGGCCGGCGAGATACGCGGCCCGCGCATCACGCCCGGCCAATACCAAGTGAGGCTCACGGCCGATGGCCAGACGATGACGGAAACCGCTAACGTCCTGCCTGATCCGCGTCTCGCGACGACGCCGGCCGACTTCGCGAAGCAACTCGAACTGCTGTTGAAGATCCGCGACAAGTTGACCGAGACGCACCAAGCGATCCTGCAAATCCGCGAGGCGCGCCGGCAGTTGGACGACATGTCAAAGCGCGTTCAGGGACAAGCCCAGTACAAGCCGGTGTCGGACGCCGGAAAGTCTCTCAACGAAAAACTCACGTCCATTGAGGAGATGCTCTATCAGACGAAGAACCAGAGCAGCCAAGACCCGCTCAACTACCCGATCCGGCTCAACAACAAGCTGGCCGCGCTTGCCGGCGTGGTCGCCAGTTCAGACGCCGCGCCGACCGCTCAGGCTTACGAGGTTTACAACGATCTCGTCGGACAGATCGACGCCGAGTTGCGAAGGTTCGCGCAGGTGTTGAAGACTGACCTACCGGCCTTCAACCAACTCGTGCGCGAGCAGAACATCCCGGCGGTCGTGGTAAGGCCGGCGGCCGGCGGGTTCCAGTAGAAATTTAACCACGGAGGGCACGGAGGACGCGGAGGAAAAGCTGAATGCGGAATGATGAACGATTCATATAGCGACGGCACTTCATTCATCATTCCGCATTCATCGTTCATCATTTCTTCTCTGTGTCCTCCGTGGTGAAAATCTTTCCGTGTCCTAAACAATCTGATGTCTAACGCCGATCTCTTTCGCCTCAGCCCAGAAGTCGCCGCCGCGCTCGACGCCGGCCGCCCCGTCGTCGCGCTCGAATCAACCGTCATCGCGCACGGCCTGCCGCGCCCGCAAAACCTTGAGACCGCGCGGCGGCTCGAAGCGATCGTCCGCGACGCGGGCGCGATGCCCGCGACGGTAGCGATCGTCGGGGGCCGTCTGTCGGTCGGCCTCGACGACGCGCAGCTTGAGTTGATCGCGACGCACGAGGGTGTCCATAAGATCAGCCGCCGCGATCTGCCCGTCGCCGTGGCGCGCGGCTGGCACGGCGCGACGACCGTCGCCTCGACGATCTGGATCGCCGGGCGGGCCGGCCTCAAAGTCTTCGCCACCGGCGGCATCGGCGGCGTCCACCGCGGCAGCCTGCCAGACGTCTCGGCCGATCTGCCGGAACTAGCGCGGACCAACATGATCGTCGTCTGCTCGGGCGCGAAGATCGTCCTTGACCTGCCGGCGACGCGCGAGTGGCTGGAGACTTACGGCGTGACCGTCGCGGGTTACGGGTGCGACGAGATGCCGGCCTTTTATTCCCGCGCCAGCGGCCTGCCGGTTGACGTGCGGGTTGATTCGGCGGAAGAAGTCGCCGCGCTTGCGCGCGCGCGGCGCGGACTGCAAACCGAAGGTGCGCTGCTCGTCACCGTGCCGGTGCCGATTGACGCCGAGGTGTCGGTTCGAGACCTGCGGCGCGTGCTCGACGTGGCGCTGGCCGAAGCGGAGCGCGACGCCGTGGTCGGCCGAGACCTGACGCCGTTCCTGCTCGCGCGCATGTCCGCGCGGAGCGGCGGTGCGACGCTCAGGGCGAACGTCGCCCTGCTGGAAAACAACGCCCGCGTCGCGACCGAAATCGCCGTAGCTCTGAAGCAGTAACCAAGAATGTCGCTGCGGGCCACGGCAACCCGGCCGCGAGCAATATAATCCCGCCGGAAGTTGTCGAGTATTTGGCAGAAGCAGATAGAATGGCTTAAAGATTGGCGAAAGGATCAAGAGATGGGTTCAACCGGCAATGTTTCCCGGCGCTTTACTCTCCGGCATACGTGACAATCACAACCGCGACACGCTCGCCGCCGTGGGCGAGTTCCCCAAGCGCAACAAGCCCGTCTCCGTCTTCCCGGAAATCGACACGAAGGGCATGTTCATGTCTTACGACAAGCTGAACGACGAGATTTCCAACTACAAGCTCTCAATCTTCAGCCCGTCACAATACGTCAGGCCGGAGTTCAAAAAGCTCTACGCGGATCGCACCGAGGTGGACAACTTCTCGCAGGAAAACCGCGAGCACTTTCTGATCGGGATGATGAAGGTGAACTACCTCAAGCGTTTGGAAAGCTCCGTCAAGTCGTTCGCTATTTCGATGGAGCGCACCGTGGAGAAGATCGCAATCCTCGAGGAGAAGATTATAGCGGTTTGCAAATGGATGTAACCTGCGCTTGAAAACTCCCTTTTGGCTTCTTCTCATCCGTTAACAAATCCGCCCAATTGACCGGGTTACACGCAAATGCAAACCGCTATAAAAAACTCGCCCCTTACTCTGAAATTTGTTGCAGCTTTACTAAACTCGCTCGTTGTAA
>JBOGOY010000373.1:0-4946 GCA_050748185.1 Pyrinomonadaceae bacterium | reverse complement strand
GTGTTGCCGTAAGGCATCATACGAAGGGATACACGGATCACACGTTCGATGATTCAGCCATCGCAGAGGACAGCCAACTTTCACTACGCCATCCGCAACATCATCCGCGCCGCCGAGGCGCGCGAGCGGGCCGGGCGCGACGTGCTCCACTTCAACATCGGCGACCCGCAAAGCTTTGGCTTTCGCCCGCCCGAGCACGTCTGCGAGCCGGTCGCGCGTGTCCTGCGCGAAGGCTTCACCGGCTACGCGCACTCCGCCGGCCTGCCCGAAGCGCGTCAGGCCGTCGCCGCCTATGCCACGGCGCTCGGCGCGCCGACCACGCCGCGCGATGTGCTGATCACCGCCGGAGCTTCCGAAGCGGCCGACCTACTTTTGGGCGCGCTCGTCAACGAGGGCGAGGAAGTGCTCGTGCCCGCGCCCGGCTATCCCGTCTATACGGCCATCCTCAACAAGCTCGGGGCGCGGGCGCGCTTTTACCGGCTGGACCAGCGGCGCGGGTGGCAGCCCTCGCCCGAAGAGATCGCCTCGCTCGTCAACCCGCGAACCCGCGCGATCGTCTTGATCAATCCGAACAATCCGACCGGCTCGATCCTGCCCGACCGTGTGACCGAACAAATACTGGAACTGGCCGCGCGACATCGACTGCTTGTTATCGCCGACGAGGTTTATCGCGAACTCTGTTTCGAGGCTCCGCCCACGTCCGCTTCCGTCTTGGCTGAACGGATGAATCTTCCCCTCGTCACGCTGGAGAGTTTGTCGAAGACGCACATGATCCCCGGCTGGCGCGCCGGCTGGATGCGCTTCACACACGGCGAGCAGATGCCGGATTTGATCGCGGCGATCGGACGCCTCGCCGACGGCCGACTCTGCTCGCCCACACCCGCGCAGTACGCTGTGCGGCCCGCGCTCGAAGGTAGTTGGGATTTCCTGCGAAAGTTCACGGAGGTCATCCGCCGCCGGCGCGACTTTGCGGTCGGGCGCGTGCGCGAGACGCAAGGCGCGCTGTCGTGCGTCGAGCCGGCGGCGGCCTTTTACCTGTTGGTGCAGGTCGCGGAAGAAGCGCTCGCCGGGCGCACCGACGAGCAGTTCGTGCTTGATTTATTAGAGGAAACCGGCGTGCTGTTCGTGCAGGGCTCAGGCTTCGGCACGGACCCGCGTGAGGGCTTTTTCCGCCTCGTCTATCTCGCCGACGAGACGCTGCTCGGCCAAGCCTTCGCGCGGGTCCGAGAGTTTCTCACGGCCCGTGCCCGCTGAATTAAGCCGGAGTAGAGCCTCGCGTCACCGCACCCGCTCGCTAATGCTCGCGGTTCTGTGCTGAGTGGCGGCGAGACTCAACGCAGTACCACGAGCGTTAGCGAGCGGGTCGAGACTCCCGTCATGCCTCGCGCCCTCTTGAATGGGCGATTATCATTTGTTTCATCCGCGACTACTACTCCCTCCGCCCAAACAATTCCCGCGTGACGTGCAACTCCTCGCCCGCGGACGCCTGTCGCAACTCTTCTCGCAACGCATCGAGCTTTTCCATCAAGCCATCGAGCGCGCCCGCCAAGTTGCCCGCGTTGGTCCCGACGATGTCGCGCCAGACGGACCACGGGCTCGCGGCGAGGCGCGTCATGTCGCGATAGCCGGGTCCGGCGAGTTGTAACAACTCGCCGGCGTCCGTCTGGTCCCTCACGGCGGCGTTGAGCGCGCCCGACAGCAATTGCGGCAGGTGGCTGACGTAGGCCAGCACCCGGTCGTGCGCCGCGGCGCTCGTCAACACGACGCGGGCTCCCAAGACTTCGACTAAAGCCTGCGTCTCGGCCAGCGCGCCCTCGTCCGCCGCGTCGGTGACGAGCGCGTAAGGAGCGTCCGCGAAGAGCGAAGCACTGGCATATTCCAGCCCCGCGTGCTGGCTTCCGGCGACCGGGTGTCCACCGACGAAGCGGCGGCCCGGCGGCAGCGCCTCGGCCGCCGCCCGGCAGATTTCCGCCTTCGTGCTGCCCGCATCGGTCACGAGCGCGCCCGGCCTGATCGATTCACCACGCCCGCGCAGGAACTTAACAATCTCCCCGACCGGCATCGCGAGGTACACCAAATCCGACGCCGATTCCCGGCCTTCGCCTAACGCCTGATCGACCTCATCAATCACGCCCCGCCGCAACGCCTCGCGCAGCACCGCGTCCGACTGGTCCCACCCGGCCACGCGCCCACACCCTTCGCACTCGCGCAGGGCCAAAGCAAACGAGGCCCCAATCAGGCCGCAGCCGACGACGGTGATGCGCTCGAAAATCATTCCTGTTCTCTCCGCAAGATGTGAACTCATGACTGACTCTCGACGGACGACCGAACGCGCGTCGGCCGGTTATGGTTCAAGATCAACTTCGGCGACGGTGACGGCCCACCACGGGCCAGTCGTTGTGCCGCCGAGCGCCGCCCAGTACCAAGCGGAGGCGTCGGGCCAGTTGCGGCCGGCCTCGTCGTGGATGCGCTCGCAGACGCGCAGGCGCTCTGCCCCGCGCGTCGCCCTGAAACAACCCCAGCGTGCGCCGCCCTCCGCGACGAAGAGCGGCAGCGGCTCGACCCCGTAGCCGATGCCGGCGAAGCAGTCGGCGGCCGGATGGAGTCTGCGCGTCGGCGTCGTCACCCAGCGGATGACGATCTCGCGGCGGCCGTCGGTGAAGCGGGCCACGCGGCCGGGGAAGTCCTCAGAGAAGCGCCGCTCGCGCTCGGTGAGCGGCAGTTCCGTGAGGTCACGCCCCTCCATCCGGGCGGGCCAGCCGGGAGACGCGGCCATCCCTTCACGCGCAGCCGCCTCGTCCACGCCCCCCGGCACGAATTGCCCCGCCACGAAGGGGACCAACGCCGCCAGCGTACACGCGACGACGTACACGATCAATCGGTCCATCGGACCTCCCTCCGCGAGCCGCGCAACCGGCGCGCCGCGGCGACGACGCCGACGCCCACCAGCGCGAACGCGGCGACGCCGACGCCCCCATGCGCCCACGCGAAGGGCGGCTCGTAGATGCCCGCCTCAAGGTAGAACAGCGCTAGAGCGCGCCAGACGTTGCCCGCGATGATCGAGACGAGCGCGAGGCCGAACAGGAAGAGCGTTTGTCGCCGGCTGAGTCGGAACACGCAGGCGAGCAGGCAGGCGAGAAACATGCCGGCCCAGAGCATCCGCACGCCGCTGCACGGCGCGTCGATCCAGATTAGTTGCTCGCCCCAGCGCAGGCACGCCCCTTCAGGCACGACCACTAGCCCGCCGAGCCGTAGCAGCGGTGCCGAGGCCTGCGCCACCAGCGCGCGCAGCGGGTAGCCGCCGTAAAATTGCAGCGAGGGGACCAGTGGCAGCGACAGCCACAGCAGCCCCAGCGTCGCCGGATCGAACGCGCGCCCGAAACGCCAGAGGCTCAGCGTGCAACCCAAACCCGCGAAGGCGACGCACGCGCGCCCGAGCGGCGGCAGCACGGGATAAGTCGCGGCGTAAATTAACACCAACACGGTCGGCCACAGGAGCGGAATCCGGCCGCCGCCACTTCCGCCGTCGAGCCTCGCATCTTGCGTCTCATCTTCCGCGGCTACTTCACGCGCCCGGCCTGCGCTGTGAGTAGCCGGCAAGGCGAACGCAATGATCGCGGTCAGGAGCGCGAGTGGTCCCCAAGCCTCGTCGCCGCCTCCGCCCGCGAGCCGTAGCCAATACCAGTGCCAGACGGGCCAGTAAGCCGCGAGTTGCAAGCCGACGACGAGAACCGTGGTTCTCTCTATGCGGCCCCGTTCCGACACAGTTGGCTCCTCCGCCTGCTCCACAGCGCCCACAGCAACAGCAACGCGACGATGGCGACGAGCAACACCGTCTCTGGCTCGGGGATGGTCGGGACCGTGCCGGCCTTCACCGGCTCGAGCCCGGCTTGGCCGTACTGCTCTTGCGTCTCCAGCACCACCGCACCGCTGACGGGCGTTACCAACTGGTAACTCGCGGCCAGCCGCACGGCTTCATCGCGCTTCCCGGAATCGTTGCCCAAACGCTCAACCTCTTCCTTCGCCCACAGCCGGACGAGGTGCGCGGAAGTTTCCTTGATCTCGACGACCTGCGCGGCCTCAACCGACAAGGACGCGCGCGGCACGTTGGTCCTGATTATTTCGAGCGGCGCGCGTCGGCCCGTCAACTCGCCGAACAGATTGTCGAGGCCTTCCCGCACGCCGCCGAATCTGGGCACGGCGAAGACGCCGGGCGCGCCGTCCAGTTCTTCCTCAATACGGTTCGCGCCGCCCGTCAACAGCAACGTGTACAAAGGCGCGCCATCGGGCCGGCGCGCGAATCTTTGGAGCAGCGGCCCGGCCGGGTGCAGCAACACGGGCTGTGCGCCGTGGACCCACACGAGCGGCGCGCCCTGTCGCTCGACGGCGGCGATGTCCCATGCACGCGCGAGCGCCGGCACGTTGTCCGCGCCGCCCGAGCATTCGATCCGCGCGATCTCGTCGGCGATCATTTGCGGGGGACCAGTCAGACGGCGCTGGCCTGTGCCCTCCGCCTCGACCGCGTTTTCGTCCGCCAGCAACACGTCCAGTTCCGTCTCCGGCGGCAGCGCGCGGACAGCCGCCGCCACCTGCGCCAACGTGTTCCGCATCTGCGCGGAAGTGTCGAGCACTAGCACAAGGCGCGACGCCGGCCGCACACGCCTTTCCCTAATTGTTTGTTTGACGACGCGCTCGACGGGCCGAGACTCATCTGAGACGGCAGTCTGCGTTGTTTGATCCGTTGGCAGAGAGTGTGTCTCGGCCTTGATGAGTTTGAACGTGTCGGGCGACCACGCCCCTGCCACTTGCGCGTCGCGCGAGGCGCGGACGAGCGCCGCCCCCGGCTCCAGCAATTCGGCGTCGGTGAGCGCGCC
This sequence comes from Pyrinomonadaceae bacterium, assembly GCA_050748185.1. GTDB lineage: Bacteria > Acidobacteriota > Blastocatellia > Pyrinomonadales > Pyrinomonadaceae > JACCRA01. Next base: position 72 of record JBOGOY010000373.1, on the reverse strand, counting down.
GCGCAGGGCGAAGAGGTCGGCGCGCGGCTGCTCGGCGCGAAGGCTGGCCGACGCGCTGCTGAGCGGACGCTT
>JBOGOY010000372.1:0-4966 GCA_050748185.1 Pyrinomonadaceae bacterium | reverse complement strand
ACTCTATATAGGATAACTGTCTAACTTTCTTTCTGCCGGTCGGCGGCGGGCGGGGTGTCAAAGAGGCGCGTCTGTGGCTCTTGGTCGAGCAGACGGGTCGTGCCTTCGGTGACGCTCGGCGGCGGGGCGTAGAGTTCGCCGGTGTCGCGTTGCGGGGGGAGTGCGCCGGCGCGCTGCTGAGATGGCGGCGCGAACGTTGGCGCGGCCGCCGCGGCGGCGGTGCGTCCGGGAGGAAGAGACGGTGGTGCCGCCGGCTGGCGCAGACGCAGGTATTCCGCGACGCCGCCGCCCAGCAAGGAGAAGGCAGGGATGAGCAGCCAGAACCACCAGAAGCGCCCGCCCGGCATAAACCTCATCACCGCTAAGGAAACGAACAGGAACGCGACGCCGACAAAGATGTTCCTCACGGCGCTCTCAAGGCTCGGCGGGTTCTTCCCCTTGCGCCTGCGGCGCGATCCCTGCCCTTCGCCTTCGACGACCGGCGCTTCCGGCAGTTGGCCGGTCAGCGCTTGCGGCACGAGGCTCAGGTTCGCGCCGCACGAGCGGCAGAAGCTCGCGCCGTCAATGTTCTGCGTGCCGCAGTTCGGACAATACATCTAACAGAAACTCCTTGCGTTAGAGAGACCGGCAAGCTCGGCCGGGAACGTGACTGTTAATTTTGCAGAGACTAAATCAAAGCACACAAGATTGGGACACAAGGAAGAAACATCCACGAATCACACGAAACCAAACCTACGAAACGTACTGTCTTTGTTTCGTGCCGTTTCGTGTGATTCGTGGACAATGCTTTCCCCTCTGTCCCAATCAGATAAGTTTCGATTTAGACAGCTTGCAAAAGTCTTTGCCACAGAGGTCACAGAGCGCACAGAGTTAGAAAGCAATGTCATCGGGCTTGATTAATTTCTGAGACCTCTGTGTGCTCTGTGGCAAAAATTCCCTCGCCACAGATTTTCGCCAGAGGGCTATTGAATGTTCCTCGAAGGTTCGAGATGCCTCGTGGTCCCCTCGACGACACTTGCCGGGGCCGACAACATCTCTGAGGTGTCGGGCGCGTTCAACTCGCGCCTCGGCGCGGCGGCCACAAGCGGCGGTGGCTCATTGTAGTCGAGGCGCGGCGTGCCCTGCTGCTGCTGAGGTGGCGGCAGCCGCGCCGGCTCGCGCCACGCGCGGATCAACTGCCCCACGCCTTCTCCGATGCAGGCCAGCGCCGGGATGATGAACCAGACCCAGATCATGAAGCCGCCGAAGAAGTAGAAGAACCCGCCGAGGAAAATGATCAGGAATGCAATGCCGACGAAGACGTTTTCCATCCCCTCTTCCAGCGTCGGCGGCTCTTTCTTCTTTTTCTTCTTCCCGTCCGACTTCAGGGCGTCGGGTGTCTCTCCCGTCGTCACACCGGCCTCGTCCGACAAAGCCCCTTGCAACGCCAGCGGCACGAGATGGATGTCCATGCCGCAGGCCCGGCAATACTTCGCGTCTCCCAGATTTTGCGCCGCGCATTTCGGACAGTACATCGCTGCTCCCTCTAATTGATGGTGGACGATGAGCCATCGAAGGCCGCCGCCGCATTATACGCCCCGCGCCCGGCAGGTGTTCGCCGGTGACTGTCCCGCACGCCTGTCATTACGCAAAAGCGATAGGTGACAAGTGACAAGCAAGACCTATCTCCTGTCACTTTGTCACCTGTCACCGTTTACTTTCTGCTCCTGTCACTTGTGCGTAATTAGTCGGCAACGTTGCCTCTGCTCACAAGATTTGCCACCACGAGCGCGAACTCGGCCGGCTCGACCGGCTTCGAAAGCTGTACCTGATAGCCGGCCGCCAGCGCACGCACCCGATCCTCGGCTTTGGCATATGCCGTCAGCGCGAGCGCGGGCATCGCTTGGACGCCTTGCCCGGCTTCCATCGCTCTCACCTTTTTAATCAACTCGTAGCCGTCTTCGACGGGCATCCCGATGTCGCTGATCAGCACGTCCGGTTTCCGCCGCTCAATCTCTTGCAGGGCTTCGGCGGCAGAGGCGACCGCGATCACTTCGGCCTCGCACTGTGACAGCACGGCCTTCAACATCTCACGAGTGTCTACATCGTCATCCACCACGAGCACGCGCAGACCGTCGAGGTTCGGTTGGCAGTCGATCCCTAAATGTCTTGTGGCCTCAGTTTCCTCCCGCGCCAAAAGCATCGCGGGAGTTTCAGCTCTGCTGTAGAGGCCGAGCAGCGGAAGCCTCACGCCGAAAGTAGCTCCGCGCCCTCTGCCTTCACTGTGCGCCTTGACCGTCCCGCCGTGCATCTCGACCAAATTGCGTACAATCGCCAGCCCCAGACCGAGGCCGCCGTGCTTCCTCGTCGTCCTGCCGTCCTGTTGGCGAAAGCGGTCAAAGACGTAGGGCAAAAACTCCGGGTCAATGCCCTCGCCGGTGTCGCGCACCGAGATTTCGACCTGCGAATCCACGGGCCGGAGCCTGACAATTACCCGCCCTTCTTTCGGCGTGAACTTGACGGCGTTCGAGAGCAGATTCCAGACCACCTGTTGCAGGCGATTCGCGTCGGCCAGCACAGGCCCCATCCGTGAGTCAATGATCATCTCAACCTCGATGTTTTTAGCATCTGCCGCCGGTCGGACCGTATTGACGGCGGCGCTGACGATGGGGGCCACTTCGACGGGCTGCGTATCCAGCATGAGTTTGCCCGTGATGATGCGTGAGATGTCTAAAAGGTCTTCGATCAGCTTCGTCTGAGCGTTGGCGTTGCGCTCGATGGTTTCCAGTGCGCGCGCCGACGTAGTTTCGTCCAGATTTCCGGCGCGCAGCATCCTCGTCCAGCCGACGACAGCGGTCAGCGGCGTCCGCAGTTCGTGCGAGGCCGTGGCGAGAAATTCGTCCTTGAGCCGGTTGGCTTCTTCGGCTTCGGCGCGCAACGTCTTCTCGCGCTCAAACATCTGTTCGCGCTCCAACTCGATCCTCTTGATTTCCGTGATGTCACGGGTGAAGCATCGGGTGTGGATGAACTGGTCGTTTTCCCAGCGAACATTGGAATTGATGAGGACATATCTGAGTGAATTGTCCTTACAGCGGAGCCGGGCTTCGTAGTTGATTATGGTTTCGCCCGCCGTGAGCCGGTGCAGGATGTTATTTATGACTTCTTGGTCGGCGTGGAATTCGGAGATGTTGTGGCCGATGTATTCTTCGGCTGTATAGCCGAGCAGGTCTAACTCCATCTGGTTGGCCCACTTGATCGTCCCGTCCGGCCCGACCCAGTGCAAACCCATCGCCGCCCGCTCGACGAAATCCCTTAATTCCGCTTCCTTGCGCCGCAATTCTTCTTCGGCCCCTTTCCGCTCGGCGATGTCGCGAAAGACCAGCACCACGCCGGTGATGTTCCCTTCTTCGTCTTTGATGGGCGCGCCGCTGTCGTCAATAGGCGTCTCTCCTCCATCCTTCGCAATCAGCACCGTATGATTCGCCAGCCCGACGATTTGACCTTCGCGCAGCACTTTGGCGACGGGACTCTCGACCTCGCGTCGCGTCTCTTCGTTGACGATCCGAAAGACTTCCGGCAGGGGACGCCCGGCAGCCTCGTCCATTTTCCATCCGGTGACTGATTCGGCCACGCCGTTCATCAGGATCACGCGCCCGGCCGCGTCCGTGGCAATTACGGCGTCGCCGATACTCGCGAGCGTCGTGCCGAGCCATTGGCGCTGCTCCCGCTCTGTCTCCAGCGCCTGCGCGTAGCTTCGCGAGACGGCGACGAGTTGGCGTCGGATGAAGGCGACAAGGGCGAGCCCGAACAAAAGCGCGGCGGTGACACCCGTGCCGACCGCCAGCAGCGCCGCACGTCGCGTGGTTTGCGTCCGCTCGTCGCGCAGCATTTCCTCTGCCCCGATGAACGAAGCGAACTGCGCGCGCGCCGCGTCCATCAAGCGCTTGCCTTCGCCGCTACTGACGCGCGCCTGATAGTCTCCGCCGCCGTTTCTCAAGGCGATGACACTGCGGCCATAGTCGATCCACCGCGCGCTTTGCGAACGAATCTCGTCGAGCCGTCTGACTTGTGCCGGGTTGTCCGAGACGAGTCCGCCGAGCGCGGCGAACGCGGGGTCGATTTCCCGCGCGGCGCGCTCGTAAGGTTCTAAAAACTCCGGCTTGCCGGTAATGAGATAGCCGCGCATCCCGGTCTCCATATCAATGAGCGACTTATGCGCGCTATTCGCCCGCGCGATCACCTTGTCGGTATGCTCTACCCACTGCGAGGCCGACAACAGGCGGCTGATCTGCCAGAGGAAGAGGCCGGCCAGAACCGCCATCAGGACGAGCGGCAGCAAGACGGCGAGGGTCAGGCGGCGTCTGAAAGTAGCCGGGTCTGCGTGCGTCGAGGGACGCGGATGAGTGGTTTGCATAGACGAATGGCCAACCGAAATTTCGATCTTTCAATGAAGAGAACAGGATCAGCACGCTGCAAGCCCGTGCGCCGACACAGAAACGACCGGCGTTCACGCCGCCGCACAATTGCCAAATTGTGCGGCGGGTCAGCACCGGAAGTGGGAGCGACCGGGTTCTGAGCGGCGTCAGTAGCCGGTCGTTACCGCTCGCGGTTCTGAGACCTCTACTGCTTTGGTGTGCGCGGCAGATAGCTGTGTAATTACGTTCGCTGGCGCACCGCCTCGTAGAGCACGATGCCAGCGGCGACCGAGACGTTGAGCGACTCAATGCGGCCGCGCAGGGGAACGCGCACCAGCGCGTCGCAACCTTCGCGGACGAGGCGGCGCAAACCCTCGCCTTCGCTCCCGAGGACGAGCGCCGAAGGGCGGGTCCAGTCCCATGCAGTGTAGTCGAGCGCGGCGGAGGCGTCTGTGCCGACCGCCCACACGCCGCGCCCCTTCAACTCTTCCAGCAGCCGCGCGACGTTGACCACGCGCGCCACCGGCACGTATTCCAGCGCGCCGGCGGCTGCCTTCGCCACCGTCTCGGTG
>JBOGOY010000371.1:0-4966 GCA_050748185.1 Pyrinomonadaceae bacterium | reverse complement strand
CAACTGGAAGGTCCGCAACAACCTGACCTTCAACCTCGGCTTGCGCTATGAATATGTGTCAGTGCCGCGCGAGGTAGAAGATCGCATTGACTACATCTACGGCGACGATAAGGACAACATCGAGCCGCGCGTCGGTTTCGCCTATAGCCCCGATGTCGAAGGCGGAATATTGGGAAAGATTTTCGGAGGTGCGGGCGATTCCTCAATCCGCGGCGGCTACGGTATTTACCACGGCCGCATCTTCCAGTCGGTCTTCTCGCAGACCGGCGCGGGGTTGCGCTTTAACCCGCCCAATGCGTTCGCGTATAGCCAGTCCGGGCTTGCCTCGGCATTGTTCAACCCGAACAACTTTGCCGACCCGACCAATGGCTTCGTCTTTGTCCCCGGCCCCCAGACCGTGCGGCATCTTGAAAATCTCATCGATCCGGGATTAGAGATGCCCTACACGCAGCAGTGGGATCTGAGCTTCGAGCGAAAATTACCTCTCAGGTCAGCCCTGCGGCTCACTTATACCGGCAACCGTGGCATCGGCTTGCTCCGCTCCGCCCTTGAAAACCTACCGGTTCACGACCCCGCGAACGGCGTGCTCGTTGCCAACCACCCGAACAATGCTCCGGCAGCTCTCTACACCGCTGCCCAACGGACGGCGGGAGATCCGCGCGGCGTTGACGTGCGCGGCCAATCTCTGCGCCCCGCCGCCAACATCCTCTGCGCCGGCACGGGGCTGCCCGGACTGGCGACGACCACCCAATGCCCGACCGCCGTTGCGCTCGGCGCGCTCGAATACAGCTTGCGCGTTCCGCGCACCAACGAGCGCCGCCCGGACGGGCGCTTTACGACCAACACGGCCGTTAGCAACTCCTCTTGGAGCTATTACCACGGCCTTCAAGTCCAGTTGACGAAGGACATTAGTCACAACTTCAACTTTCAGGCTTCGTACACTTTCAGCAAGTCCATCGACACGACCTCCGAGGCGACGTTCGTCGGCGCCGGCGATACGAACCAGACCGGCAATAACGTGCGGGATGCACGTGGGCTTTCCCGTTTCCACACTCCGCACCGCTTCACCCTCTTCGGGACTTACCGAACTCCGTGGTTCAGCGGCGAGCGCGGCTTGCTCGGACAGACGCTCGGCGGATGGCAGATTTCGACCGTCGTGAAGCTCGCGAAGGGCACGCCCTTCACCGTAATCACCGCCGCGACGGATTTAAACTTCGACGGTTTCAGCGAGGCGCGGCCGGTCCTCCTCGACCCGTCCGTGCTCGGCCGTGGCATTAATCACCCGTCCGACTCACAAGCGATGTTGCCTCGTTCAGCTTTCCGTGCGCTGACGACCACGGACATCGGCACCACCATTCCTATTCTCGGGCGCAACACGTTTTTCGGTGACGGGGTAAAGAACGTGGACATCGGCATCGCCAAGAACTTCCCTCTGCCGTGGGAAAGTCACAAACTGACGCTTCGGGCCGATATGTTCAACGCTTTCAATCACGTGCAGTACGGATTCCCCGTCAGTCTCGACGTCGCGAATGCGAATTTCGCGCGCATCACCGGCACGGCCACGCAGTATGCTCCGCGCAGCGTACAGTTCTCGCTGCGCTACCAGTTCTAAAACGCGGCCACAAACTACGAGGGCGGGAGTCAGGTGCTTTCGCCCGCTTCTTTGACCACTGCTGTCACTCTCGCTCATCAAACTTGCGAAGGGGAAACTTGTGAGATCACAACAGCGCCAACGGCGAGCGTGCCCGGCCGCACCCGTCGTCTCCAGCCTGATCCTCATCTGCCTGTCGGCGCTCGCCGGACTGGCGCAGGACAAAGGCACATCGGCAACGGCGGCGGCGGTCGCACCGCCTGTGAACGAAGTGCGTGCCCTCTGGGTGGTGCGGACGACGCTCACTTCGCCCGAGAAGGTGCGCGCGATGATCAAAAACGCGAGCGCCGCCGGCTTCAACACTCTCATCGTGCAGGTGCGCGGGCGCGGTGACGCTTATTACCGAGCGCGCTGGGAGCCGCGCACCATCGCGCTCAAAGATCAGCCGGCGGATTTCGATCCACTCGGCTTCACGCTCGCGGAGGCGAAGCGCGCGGGGTTGCGTGTCCACGCTTGGCTTAACACCAGTCTGCTCGCCAACCTCGACGAGTTGCCCGCCGATCCGCGGCACATCTACAACGCGCACCCCGGTTGGCTCGCCGTCCCCCGCGCGGTCGCCGCCGAACTCTATCGGATGCCGCCCGCCGATCCGCGTTACCGCGCGGCGATAGTCGAGTGGTCAAAGGCCAACCGCTCCGAGTTGGAAGGTCTCTACACGAGTCCCGCCAATCCGGCGGTGCGCGAGCACATCTACTCGATCTGGATGGACGTGCTCGAACGCTACCCCGACCTCGACGGCCTCCACTTCGACTACGTGCGCCTCGCCAGCCCCGACTTCGACTACGGCAAGACTTCGCTCGATCGTTTCCGCGACTGGCTCGGACCGCGCCTCTCCGCCGCCGAGCGCCGCCTGCTGGCCGACGCCTTGACAGCCAACCCGCTCGCCGCCGCCGATGCCTACCAAGAGCAGTTCGCCGATTTCCAGCGCGGGCAGTTGACGGCGCTCGTCGAGCGCGTCTATCACGGCGTAAAAAAACGCCGGCCGTCAGCCGTCGTCTCAGCTTCTGTCTTCGCCAACGACGAGAACGCCTACACGCGCCGCTTTCAAGATTGGCGACGCTGGTTGGCGATGGGCATTCTGGATGTCGTCTGCCCGATGGCCTATACATCGGAGACTCCTGTCTTTCAACAGCAGATCGAAATCGCCACTAAAACCGCCCGCGCGGCCGGCAAGCAGGTTTGGGCCGGCATCGGCGTGTACCGCATCCCCGCCGAATCGGCGGTGGAAAAGATCAGTGTGGCGCGCTCGCTGGGCGCTGACGGCGTGATTCTGTTCTCGTATGATTTCACCGCGACGCCGAGCGAGCCGAACAACCCGACGGGTGATTACCTTCAGCGCGTGCGCCGCTCCGCGTTCGACGCCCCATCAACCGGACCAACGCCATGACCACACTTTCCGGGCCATCTCTCTTGTTGCGCGGAGCGCGCGTGGTGTTGCCGCGGGATGTGAAAGAGTCGGCCGAACTGCTGCTGCACGGCGGGCGCATTGCCCGTTGCCTCAGTGCCGATGAAGAATCTCCCGCGGGTATCGAGCGCGTGCTCGACGTGCGGGGGCTGACGCTTTTCCCCGGCTTTGTGGACATCCACATCCACGGCGCGGCGGGCGTGGACACGAACGAGGCCGACGCAGGAGGCTTGGGCGAAGTAGCGCGGTATCTGGCGCGCGAGGGCGTGACAGGTTGGCTGCCGACGCTGGTGCCCGCGCCCGACGAGGACTACCGGCGGGCGGCGCGCGCGGTCGAAGAGTTAATGCGGATTCAGGAAGGGGACCAACCCGCGGAACCCGCTGCCGCCCGCGCGCTCGGCATCCATTACGAAGGGCCGTTCGTCAACGCATTGCAGTGCGGGGCGCTCAGGCAGGAATACTTCCGCGTCTTCGGTTCGTCGGCGGAGCTTAAACGACTGGCGCGCGTCAAACACGAACGTGCGGCCCACCTCATCACGCTCGCGCCCGAGATCGAGGGGGGAGTCGAACTGGTGCGCGAACTCACACGTAGGGGCTGGATCGTCTCTGTCGGCCACACGCGCGCGGACGTGGAGACGCTCGACACAGCGTTAAAGGCAGGCGCACGCCACATGACCCACTTTTTCAACGCCATGTCCGGACTGCACCACCGCCAGCCCGGACCAATTGGCTGGGGGCTACTGCGTGACGAGGTGACGTGCGACGTGATCGCCGACGGGGTTCATTGCGACCCCTTGATGCTGCAACTCGCCCTGCGCTGCAAGACGGCGGAGCGGCTCTTGCTCATCAGCGACGCAGTCGCGCCCGCCGGGATGGGCGATGGCGAGTTCTCGATCTGGGGCGAGACAATTTCGGTGAAAGACAAACGCACGAGCAACGGGCGGGGCCAGATAGCCGGCTCGGTGATCAGTCTGCGCGACGCCGTGTGGATGATGCTTTCTCTGGGCGTGCCCGCGCCCGAAGTCGCGCGCATGGCCGCGCTCAACCCGGCGCGTCTGCTCGGCGTGGATAGCGAGTGCGGTTCGATTGAAGCAGAGAAGCGGGCCGACCTCGTGGCGCTGGACGATGAAGGCCAAGTGCGCCTGACGCTCGTCGGCGGGCGCATCGCGTACACGTCTCTCTGAATCTAAGCACACAGGATTGATAAATGGGATTATTCACCGCAGAAGACATGGAGGTTAATCAATAGACGTTATTAGAAATAAGGTTTTTCAGTCGTTTTTGCTGGGATTTTTGCGGCCAAATCCTTATTTCTAATAACGTCTAATATGATCCGCAGTCGCATTTGTTCGGCTGCCTCTGCGTCCTCTGTGTCCTCCGTGGTGAAATCCTCCGTCCCCATCTCATCCATTCCTGAACCCCCATGCCCAGAAGCCAGAGGCGACGAGCGTCGGCAGCACGACGAGTGACTGGAGCAGGCCGGCGATGACGTTGTTGGCGAAGTTGTCTGTGTAGTCGAGACCGTTGACGCCGAGGAACGAGGCGACGAGCGTGACGAGCCAGTTGGCATAAGCCGGCAGCGCGACGCCGAGCGCCAGACGCCGCAGCCCCTTCGCCCCGTAATGCAGAAACTGTAGGCTCCACGCGACCGCCAGCAGCCACAAGCCCCCAAGCAGCCCATTCAAATGCGCCGCCAGCGCGAGCCGCGGCATCGCGACCGAGACCTTACCGGTCAGCACGGCCGCCGTCCAAAGCCCCGTGATCATCCCGATGAAGAACAGTAGTGCCCCGGCCGCCGCCAAGTTTTTTTGCAGTGGGGTGTCAGACATATTTTTGAGTGACAGGTGACAGGTGACAAGCAAAATCAAAAACAACAATCAATAACCAGTGTTGGGTAGTGAGAGTGAAAC
>JBOGOY010000370.1:0-4969 GCA_050748185.1 Pyrinomonadaceae bacterium | reverse complement strand
GAAGAGATCTTCCTGCTTGTAGTAGCTGGACCGATCCTCGCCGTCGGTGACGAGGATCAGGGCGCGGCGACGGCGGTCGTCGAGGTCGTTGCCTTTGCGGTAATTGGCGACGCGCTCGGCCGAGAGCATCACGGCGTCGATGACGGCCGTCTGCCCGCCCTCGACGAAAAGCTGATCGAGGGCTTCCGTGAGCGTCTCCTGATCGCCGGTGAAGTCCTGCACCGTCTCGATCTTGTCGCTCGAAATGAAACGCACGAGAAAGGTCTCGTCGCCCGGCTTGTTGCTGTTGACGATGGTCTTGCCCGCTTCGATGACCTGATTGATCTGAAAACGCAGCGAGCCCGAATTGTCGATCACCATCCCGTACTGAATGGGAATTTCTTCTCTGGAGAAATACTCGATCTTCTGTGCGACGCCGTCCTCGAAGACGCGGAACTCGTCCTGCTTGACATCGTTGACGGGCCGGTTCTGGCGGTCGATGACGCGCACGTTGTGCGTCGTCAGGTTCGTGTCGACCGTGATGATCTCGTCCTTCTCGATCTCCTGTGCCTGATCCTGCGCTTGCGAGTTGTCAGCCGGCAACTGCCCGGGGCCGGCCTGCGGTTGCAGAGTCGGGACGGGGACGGGCGGCGGTTGCTGCTGTCGTTGTTGAGAAGGTATGGCCGGAGTCGGCGTCGCCTGCGGGCGAGTCTGCGCGGCGGGCGTGGGTGTCGTTTTGGTAGTCGCTTGCGAATTGTGTCGCCGAGAGTCCGAGACGCGGCGCGGGCGGGCTCCCAACGTCTGCGCGGCGGCGCGCGGCGTCGGCGGCACGGCCGTGACGAAGGCAAAGACGAACAGCGTCAGCGCCGGAACCGAGCGTCGGCGGGTAGTCGCTTCTCTGCATAAAACTTTTAACAGGCGTGACATCAGAACCATCTCCTCCCAAACTCACTCAAGCAGAAGAAACGCCCCGCGACGACGCGCCCAATCCTCTAGTGTTAAGGATGTTGCGGCGCGGCAGCAGCGGGGCGCTTCCTCTCACAAGCCGGCTGGCTCGGCCTCGCGCGGCTGCTGGGGCAAAGAGCTTTCGGCCCCCCGCGCTGGATTGCGCGGCGGGAGACGTGTCCGTCCTGTTAGAAGTCGCCCCCGGCCGCGCGCGTTGCCAAATTTCGCGGCGCCGAAGAGCCGCTCCGCCCGGCACGGGTGTTCAACGCGGGTTCGTCGTCGCGTAGTAACCTTCTTTGGAGCGCACGAACAGCTTGGGCAGGCCGCGCGGCGGGTTAACCTTAACTTTGAGCTTATGCCACTTGCCATCGTTGGCAAAATTGTTGGGCTTGTAACCGATCGAGTATTGGTGGCGCAGTTCGATGGCGATGCGCTCGAAGATCTCGTTCATCTCGGCGTTCGTCTCGGGGAAGAACGCCTTGCCGCCGGAAACGGAAGCCAACTCGTCGAGGATGGCTTGACCGCCCATATCGAGCGTGCCGCCGCCGCGCTCGATGATACCGATGGCGTAGATCAGCACGTCCGTCTCTTTCAACATCCGGCGCAATTCGCTGAAGGTGTAGCGCGAACTGTTGTCCTGCCCGTCGCTGATGACGAGCAGGGCGCGCTTCGGGTGCGCGCCGCGGACCACTTTCTCGACGCCGAGGTAGCAGGCGTCATAGAGCGCCGTCTGCCCTTTGGTCTCGACCAAAGTGAGCTTGGCGAGCAGCGCGTCGCTGTCGCGGGTGCGATCTAACAAGAGTTGCGCGCGTTGATTAAATCCGAGGAGGAAATACTCGTCCTTAGCGTGGCTTGTCTCGATGAAGTGGCGCAGCGCATCGCGCGCGCGGCCGACCTTTTCCTTGCCCATCGAGCCGGACACGTCGAAGACGACGCCGAGGCTGACGGGCACGTCCTCGTCGCTGAAAAAAGTGATCTCCTGCGGCGTCTTATCATCGAGGATGGTGAAGTGGTCTTTATTCAACCCCGTCACGTAGCGCCCGTAGATGTCTGTCAGCGTGACGTTCAGCGTGATCAGGTCGGCGTTGATGATGATCTTCTGATCGTCTGCGAGGGGCACGCCGACCGCGCTCATGCTCGTGGCGACGTTCGTGCCCGCGGGCGCGGCGGGCGACGGCGCGGGCGCGGGCGTAAGAGTTGAAATCTTCTCGGCCCCGTTCGTCTCAGTTTTAAGTTGAGCCACGCCCGAGGGCGCAAGGTGTGAGAGCGACAGACAAGAGACGGTGGCGGCACAGAAGACGAGCGCGACGTGAAGGCGAGAACGGCGCGGTGCTTTCATGAAACCCTCCTGACGGGGTGGCGTTTCCGGAAACTCCGAGAGCGCAAAAAAAATAGATCGAGCTTGCGGGCAGGTGACGCCCGTATGACGTCGGCCGGCGGCGCAAAGGTTGTTTGAGGACGCGCAAAAAGTCAGGGGAGACTCCGGTGTAACCGAGTCGCAATTGTAGCCAGCACCGCGCGGGGGCGCAAGGCACATCTGTGGCGAAAACTTTGTTTGATTGCAACTTTCTCGGTGCGACGGCGTGGAAGGGGTGGGATGAGGGCGCGGGGGAATAAAAAGCGGATTGATCCATTTGTCCATTGATTCATTGAAACAATGAATCAATCCAACAATCCAACAATCTTATTCGTCTCTCGTCCCCACGGGCAGTGCCGCGTGCTATACTTTTCGTCCTTGTCTGGTGACTCATTGAGTCGATGAAACAATGAGTCGATGAATCAACTCCTTACACCATGGCCGAATTCATTTGTCGTTTGGGAACGCCGGCGGGCGAGGTCGTGACGCGGACGGTCGAGGCCGTGGGCGTGCAGGAGGCGCGCGTGCGGCTCGAATCCGAAGGCTTCCGCGTCTTCTCGGTTGTGCCGCCAAAGGCGCGGGGCATTGCGTCGTTCACGCGCGGCGGTCAAGGCGGGATGGCGCCTCGCATCAAGCCGGGCGATTTTCTGCTCTTCAACCAGCAACTCTCCGCCCTGCTGCGCGCCGGCATCCCGATCCTACAGGCCGTATCGATGCTGCGCCGGCGCGCGGCTTCTTCGCGACTACGCCAGATGCTGGCCGACGTGGAGGATAAGATTCGCGGCGGCATGGCCTTGTCCGCGGCCTTCGCGGCGCAGGGGCCGATCTTCCCGCGTATCTACACGGCCTCGATCCTCGCGGGCGAACGCTCGGGCGCGCTTGACGAGGTCTTGAACCGCTACAACGACTACATGCGCCGCGGCGTGGAAATCCGCCGCAAGATTCGCGGCGCGCTCGCCTATCCGATCTTCCTACTGCTGGCCTCTTTCGGCATGGTCGCGTTCCTCACGATCTACGTCGTGCCGCGCATGTCGCGCCTGTTCAGCAGCTTTCGGCAGGAACTGCCGACGGTGACGCAGTTGGTCGTCGGCCTGTCAGGTTGGCTGGGGGCGAATCTCTACTGGTTCGGCCCGCTGTTCGTCGGCGTCACAGGGGGAGGCTATCTCTGGTCGCGGACGCCTCGGGGGCGGCACTTTGTTGATCGCACGCTGCTGCGACTGCCGATCGCCGGCCAACTGGTCGTGCAGGTCTCGATCGCGCAGGTGACGCGGAGTTTGGGAACACTCTTGGCCGGCGGCATCACGCTGGTGGATTCTTGGGAGATCGCCGCCGAGTCGATTACCAATTTGGAATTGCGCGCCCGCAGTTCGGCCATCTTGCCGATGATCCGCGAGGGGCGCTCGTTCACGGAGAGTCTGGAGGCGGCCGAGTGGATTCCGCCGCTCGCGCTCGACATGATCGGCGTCGGCGAGCGCTCGGGCTCTTTGCGCGAGATGCTCGAAGAGGTGGCGACCTTCTACGACGCCGAATCGGAGGTGCGTCTGGAGCAGTTGACGACGATTCTGGAGCCTGCCATCCTGCTGGTGATGGGCGGCGTGGTCATCACCATCCTGCTGGCGATCTACCTCCCGATTATCCAGTCCATTTCAAACGTTTCGGGGATGCGATAGGCAATCCCCGGCCCCCACCCGGCATCAGAGAGTGTTCGACTTTCGTGGTCCGGCCCCCCGAAGAAGTTACTGACATGAGCCCATCCTTTGAAGAGACGCTGCTTTCTCCCGGCGAGGAGACGCTTGGCACCGCGCCTGTCGGCGAAGAGACGCTGATCGCGAAGCCGCGCCGGTCCGGGCAACTGGCCGCGTCGCCGCCCGGCGTCTCAATGGCGGTTTTGCCCCCGGAAGTCCGCGCCGCGCATGAGTTGGCCGCGCGCTACCGCTTGCCCTACGTCGATCTGCTGCCGCCCGAAGGCGAATCGCCCATCGATTACGCGCTGCTCGGCGAAGTGCCAGTTGATTTGATGGTGCGCCACCAGTTCGTGCCGCTCAGGCGGGAAGGGAAGCGTCTGCACGTGGCGATGGCCGACCCTTCCGACCTCGAACGGCTGGACGAGTTGGCGAGCGCGCTGCGGGCGCGCATTGTGCCGCACGTGGCGACCGCCGGCGCGATCGAAGTGGTCTTGCGTAAAGGCGACGCCACGCAGCGCGTCCTGCAAGAGGCGACTTCCGGCTTCCGCATCTCGCTCGTCAAAGAGACGGAGCACGGCGAAGAAGTCCTCGATCTCGACCGGTTGGCGACCGACAGCGACATGTCGCCGATCATCAAGCTCGTCGACACGATCATTTATAACGCGATGGAGTCGCGCGCCTCAGACATTCACATCGAAACACGCGACAACTCCGTCCACGTCAAATACCGCATCGACGGCGCGCTCTACGAGAAGGTCGAGCCGATTGACCTCGCCTACCACCAGACCCTGATCTCGCGCATCAAGGTCATGTCGGAACTCGACATCGCCGAGCGGCGCGTGCCGCAGGACGGCCGCTTCCGCGTCCGCTACAAAGGCCGCAACGTGGACTTTCGTGTCTCGATCATGCCGACCGTCCACGGCGAAGACGCGGTCATCCGCATCCTCGACAAGGAGCAGATCAACGAGTCGTTTCGCAACCTGAACTTGGACGTGGTCGGCTT
>JBOGOY010000369.1:0-4984 GCA_050748185.1 Pyrinomonadaceae bacterium | reverse complement strand
AAGCGAGAGCGCGAGCAGCACCGCAACGCGCACACGCCAGCGCGCCCACCTCAAACCGAACCGTTTATTTTGCTGAGTTGATCTCATCGTCTCAATTGCAGGTCGCGGGCCGAAAAGCATCCTTGCGTTGACTCTCAAGTGACGCACGAGAGCACGCCTAGCGCCGGAGGCGCGTCAGATCGGTAGCCCACAGAGTAAGCTGTGGGAACGAGGAGTGAGTTGCGCGGCGAGCCCCGGAGGAGCGAAAGATGACACCCGTGCCGCTCAATTTCTCTCGTCCTCTTCGAGGGCTTGGCATCTGTTTTCGCATCGGCCTTACGGCTGACGCTGTAGGCTGCTGCTCTGGCGCGGCTCCGTGGCTTAAGAGAACTGACCGCGTAACACGAGCGATTGATCACGCACTGGCCGACTGCGCTCGCCGATGCAGCACGCGCGCGAGGCGGAACTGCATCAACCCTCCCACCACGAGGCTGATAGTGCAAACGATCACTAGAAACATCTGCCTCGGGCCGCCCGGCCACGAGCGGAACGGGTACGAAGCGCCCAAACCGATGAAGACGCAGCCCCCGAGAATAAAGAAATTCCGATAAAGCACAAATTCCCTTTTCTTCATAGCTTCACCTCATGCCGCGCCTGCCAAAGTCTTCAATTGCTCGGACACCGCCGCGGTCTGCCGCCGCGTCTCCTCGAAGCCATCGGACGTGTCGATGAGGAAATCCGCCAAGCGCATCTTTTCGTCTTGCGGCATCTGCGACGCGACGCGGCGCTCGGCCTCTTCGCGCGTGAGGGCGTTGCGTAGCATCAACCTGTCGAGTTGCACGTCGGGTTGGCAATGGACCACGATAATTTTATCAAACATCTGGTAACTGCCGGACTCGATCAGCAACGCCGCATCCACGACCGCGATGCCCGCGGGGTCCGACTCTTCGATGCTCTTCAACCAGACTTCGTGCGCGCGGTGAATCAGCGGGTGCAGAATCGAGTTGAGCGCAGCCCGCTTTTTCGCGTCGGCGAACACTAACGCGCCGAGCCGCGCGCGGTCGAGCGTGCCGTCGGCCTGTAAGACCTCCGGGCCGAAGTGTCCGCCTACCGCGCGCAACCCTTCCGTGCCGGACGCGACCACTTCACGCGCCGTCTGATCCGCGTCGCGAACGTGGCAGCCCAACCCCGCCAGCACCCGCGTGACGAAAGACTTGCCGACTGCGATCGAGCCTGTCAGACCAACGCGCAACATTTTAAGTACAGTGACGAGTGATAAGTAATGAGTGACCGGAGAAGAGAGTCAACAGTGACGGGTGACAGGTGACAAGAAAAAGATTGTTCTTTCTCGTCACCTATCATCCGTCACTGTTTTGACCTGTTACTTGTCACTTGTTACCTGTCACTTGCTCTTCCTCGTCACTCGTCACGGCTCTTAGCCGCTTGGCCGCCGTGAGCGTGTTCTTCATCAGCATGGCGACTGTCAACGGGCCGACGCCGCCGGGCACGGGCGTCAGACGGCCGGCCACACGCCCGACCTCCGCCGGGTGTATGTCGCCGACGAGTGTCGCGCCGCGCCGGCGGATTACTTCGATTCTTTCCGCGGCCCGCTCGCCGAAAAGCTCGTGGGCTTGCGCCTCGTCGCTCACTCTGTTCATGCCGACATCGACCACGGTCGCGCCCGGCTTAACGTGCTCGCCGCGGATGAGGCCGACGCGGCCGACCGCCGCGATCAGGATGTCCGCCGTCCGCGTGATCTCGGCGAGGTTCGGCGTGCGCGAGTGGCAGATGGTCACCGTCGCGTCCATGTGCAAAAGCAACTGCGCCAGCGGTCGCCCGACGATGTGGCTGCGCCCGACGACGCAGGCGTGCGCGCCCGCCACGGTGACGCCCGCGCGCCGCAGCAACTCCAAGATGCCGGCCGGCGTGCAGGGCACGAACGCTTGGCGTCCGAGCGACAGGTTACCGACATTGATGGGGTGGAACCCGTCCACGTCTTTGCGCGGATCGATCGCTCCGATCACGGCCGACTCGTCCACGCCGCGCGGTAGGGGCAACTGGACCAAGATGCCGTCTATCTCTTCGCGTTCGTTCAACGCATGGACGAGCGCGAGTAGTTCCGCGGTTGTAGTTTCGGCCGGCAGCGCGTGGTGTTCGGAGTAGAGCCCGAGCGCCTCAGAGGTTTTAACCTTGCTCCTTACGTAGACGGCCGACGCCGGGTCGTCCCCGACGCGCACGGCGGCGAGGCCCGGCCGCACGCCTTGCTCGGCGCGGAGACGGGAAACCTCTGCGGCCACCTCGCGCTTGATCTCTTCCGCGACGCACGCGCCATCGAGCACGGCGGCGCGCCGAATCTCTGTTAATTGGATCGGCATAAAGTTCGGGAATCGGCCCGTCATGATAACAAACCTCGCCGCAGATTGTCCTAACCGTGCGCGGCAAGCGCCGGGTCTGTTCATGCTCGACAGTTGAGTTACTGGGGCGTTCATTTCACCACGGAGGCGCGGAGATCACGCGGAGCGTCGCGGAGATTTTGACATATGCGCTCGGCGATTCTCTGCGTCTCCGCGGTGAACTATCGTGCGACTGAAGGATTCGCGGAAAATGAAGCAGCCCCAAGACGGGCGCGGCCTTCGATGAGTACGAGGGGGCCGGGCACCATGTTATCCTGTTACGGCTCTTAAACTCTCTCCCTCGCGCGCAGCGAACTCGCCACTTTTGCCCGCCCTGTTGACCGAGGGCAAAAAGCGAAGCTTTCGTCGGGCGCGCTCACGTACCAGATTCATGACTGTCAATTTTCAATGGTTAAAACGTATCGCCTCAGTTGCGCTCGCTCTCGGCTGTTGCCTCGCCGCGCTCGCGTGCACGGGCAGCGGCCCGAAGAGTTCGGGTCAAGAGAAGCGCTACGAGTTGAAGGGTAAGATCGTCTCCTTCGACAAGGGCCAGCAGCAGGTCGTCATCGCGCACGAAGAGGTGCCCGGTTTCATGGAACCGATGACGATGGGGTTCACGCTGAGGCAGCCTGACGCCTATGACGTGATGCGCGCCGGCGACGAGATTCAGGCGACACTCGTCGTGGATGGCTCGCGCTTCTGGCTGGAAAATCCGATCGTGACGCAGGCGGCCACCACCACCGATGGCGCGAGACCGGCGGGCGAAACTCCGTCAGCCGTCGAGCCACAGCCCGGCTCGTCTGTACCCGCGTTCGCGCTCGTCAATCAGGACAGCAAGCAAGTCGGGCTCGACAAATACCTCGGCCGGTATCTACTCGTCACCTTCATCTACACGCGCTGCCCGTTGCCGGAATATTGCACCCTGATGAGCACCAACTTTGCGGAGGTCAACCGCGCCCTCGCGCAAGACCCGGCGCTCCGGCCGGAAGTACACCTCTTGAGCGTGAGCATCGATCCCGAGCGAGACACGCCGCAGGTCTTACGCAGTTACGGCGCGGCGCACACGGGCGAATACGGTGCGGAAAAGTTCGAGCATTGGGAGTTCCTGACTGGGCAACCCGAGGAAGTAAAAAAGCTCGCCACCTTTTTCGGTCTGACTTACAACGAGGAAGGCGATCAGATCGTCCACTCACTCCGCACCGCGCTCGTCTCGCCCGAAGGCAAGTTGCTCAAACTCTACCGGGGCAACGAGTGGAAGCCGGCCGAAGTCGTCAAAGATTTGCAGACGGCGCTCGAAGGGAAACCCTTTCAAAAGTGACAAGTGACCGAGTGACAGGTGACAGGAGAAGAGAGTGACCGAGTGACAAGTAAGAACTGTCTTTCTCCTGTCACTTGTCACTCGGTCACTTGTCACTTGCTTCTCCTGTCACTGTTCACTTATCACTTCTTAATGAGGTCTCGCCTGATGAAACACTCAGTTTTCGCCCTCCCCGCGCTCCTGTTGCTCTGTTCGGCCGCTTTGGCGCACGACTACTGGCTCGGTCCCGAGCCTTACTTTTTGCCGGCGCGCGGCGGTATGGCGCTCGTCCGTCTGCACGTCGGCGACAAGTTCAAAAGCGAAGAGGAACGCCCGCTCCAGAAAGAGCGCACGCCGCGCTTTCAACTCTATTCGCGGGGTGAAACACTCGACCTGCTCGCGCAGGGGCGGGAAGGCGGCAAACCCGTCGCCCGGATGACACTGACGAAGGCGGGTAACTACCTCGTCGCGATGGAACGCATTCCCACCGAGATCAAACTGGAAGCGCAGAAGTTTACCGCGTATCTGCGCGAAGAAGGGTTGGTCGGGATCGTCGCCGAGCGCGAGCGCGCTGGCGAGAGCGGGCGGGAAGGCCGCGAGCGCTACAGCCGCCACTTGAAGACGTTGCTCCAAGTCGGCACGACTCAGGACGACACCTACCGGCGCAATCTCGGTCACAAGCTCGAAATCATCCCGCAGGCCAACCCCTACGGAATGCGCCGGGGAGACGGCCTCTCCGTGCAAGTTTTGTTTGAAGGCAAGCCGCTTCCGAACGCCGTCGTCTTCGTCCACAACCGCCGTGCGGGCCGCGTCAGCACCCAGCGCGCGACAACGGACGCCTTCGGCCGCGCCACCTTCACGCTCGACCGCCGCGGCGAGTGGCTCGTCCGCCTCGTCCACATGCGCCGCTGCCAGAGCGCGGATTGCGGCGAGATCGAATGGGAGAGCTTTTGGTCTTCTTACTCTTTCGGGATGCGTTGATCACGAGGCACGCCTCCGCGAATCTTCGGTTAACGAAAAAGGCGGCGCGAGTAATCTCGCGCCGCCTTTTGATTAATTCGACTTAACCCTCGGCTAACCTTTTAGTTTCTTAACCTCTTCCGTCAGCACCGGCACGGCCTCGAACAGATCGCCGACGATGCCGTAGTCGGCGATGTCGAAGATCGGGGCCTCGGGGTCTTTGTTGATGGCGACGATGGTGGTCGAGTTTTTCATCCCGACGAGGTGTTGGATCGCGCCGGAGATGCCGAGCGCGATGTAGAGCTTGGGGGCGACTGTCTGCCCCGAAGAGCCGATCTGGCGATCGATTGGGAGC
>JBOGOY010000368.1:0-4992 GCA_050748185.1 Pyrinomonadaceae bacterium | reverse complement strand
GTGTAACTCACCGCCGTCGGGCATCGCATCGCGCGCGTTGAAGAGCAGGTTGAGAAAGACCTGCTGCAATTGGTCTGCGTCGGCGTGGACGATGGGGGCGTCCTCATCCCAACTCGTCGTCACTTTCAACCGCTTGAAGTCCTTGTCGAAACTCGCTAGTCGGAGGCTGGCTTCGACAGTGCGGCGCACCTCGAGCGGCATGCGGGCCGGCGGGCGGGCGCGAGCGAAATCCATCATCTCGCGCAGGACTTGGGTGATGCGCCCAATCTGCGTCTGCACGAGGCGGAGCATCTCGCGCGTCTCGGCGCTGCTCGGATCGTCGGACTGGACCAGCCGGGTCTGGAGAATCTGAACCAACGAAGAGATCGAGGCGAGCGGGTTGTTGACCTCGTGTGCGACGCCGGCGGCGAGTGTGCCGGCGGCGGCCAGTTTCTCGGTGCGGACGAGTTGCTCGTTAAGCTGACGCAGGCGCTCGATGTCGTCGGCCATCTTGCGGCTCATCTCGTTGAAGGACGAGGCGAGCAGTCCGACTTCGTCGTTGCTCGGGACTTCGACCCGCGCGCCATAATTGCCGCCGGCCACTACCACCGCCGCCTCAGTCAGACGTCTGAGCGGACGCGAGATGATGCGGATCACGAGCGCGACGAGGATCAGGTTCGGCGCAAGCGCTGTGATCACACTGAAGACGAGGTAGCGCCGCCACGCTTCCGCCGTCGGTCCCCCGCCGCCAAAGCTCCACCAGACGATCGGGACTTGCAGCAGGAAAAAGCTCAGCACGGCGACGGCCGCGATCGAGAGCGCGACCTTGTAGGCGATGGGGAAGAGGCGAAACTGATCGAGTGCCGATTGCAGCGAGAAGAGCTTGAAACTGGAGATAGCGTAGGCGTAGATGAGCACGCCGGGCAGGAAGCAGAGCGAACTATAGGGCAGCAGCCGGGAGAAGCCGGCGAGCGGTAGGGCGACGGCGACGAGCGTGGTGAGCGCGGCCGTCAGGACAAGCCCCCACAGAATCGCCCCGAGTTGTTGGCCGATGAGCGTGCGGCGCGCACGCTGGTGTTTCCGGTAGAGCCGGCCGGTGCCGTAGGCGAAGACGATGTAGATATAGAGGCCGAAGGCGTAGGCAAGGGGCGTCAGCGTGATCGAGAATTGGTCCCCGACGGCGCGCGCGTCGAGCCACATCAGGCCGGCGAGCGTGGCCGGAAGGAAGACCGCGCCCGGCGCAAACAGGACCGCCGCGCGCCCGAGCGGGACGGGCCGGTTCTTGGGGAAGACCCACGCGAAGACGACCATTGCGTACTGTAAAAACAGCGAGATGATAAAGCTCGCCCCCGCCCACACGGCCGCCGCCCGACCCGCGCGCTCGCTGAAACCCCAGAAGGCGATGTCTTTCACGGTCCACAACGCGAGGCACAGCACAAAGGCTGCGAAGGTCTGGTGCGCGCGGCTGCGCGGCGCGGCCACCACGACATAGAAGCCGAGCAGCACCAAGACGAACAGCGAGAGGAGAAGCAACGCGAGAAGCATGGGACAGTAGTCAGTAGTCAGTAGTCAGTAGTCAGTAGCTTGTTGCGACTGCCTACTACCTGCCGCTCGCTGCCTTCCTGCGTCAGAGCGGGATCAGTATGGAATTATCTCCGGACTGAGAATCAAGGCCGTGATCGTCGCGACCACGCCGCACGCCAGCGGCCACAAGTGGCGCGCGTCAATCATACCACCGCGCGCGAGCAGCCGGTGAAGCGGCATGAAGACGGTAAAAGCGATGATACCGATTGGTAATGCGAGCAGCGCGCCGAAGAACGAGCCGACGACGAAGAACGGTATTCCTCCGAGCGCGCCCGTGACTACGGCCCACATCGCGCCGGCCTCCATTGCGTCGTAAACGAACTCGTGCCAACTCTGAACAGCGCTCGCTTCGGTCTTTCTTCCGAGCCAACTTGCCATTCGCCACCCAGCGACGGCGCAGAGTATTTCCATCACAAGGAACAGAGGCCAGAGCGGGACAAGGTTCGGGAGGTGGAAGATGAGACGGAAGAACAACGCCGCCACCGGCAGCGCGCCGAGCAGCAGGCCGAACCTCGCGTATGCCCGCGGAACAGGCAACGGGTCTCGCATCATGTGCATCTCTGCTTCGTCTCGCCAGTTGCGGAAAAGCCTCTCGCGGCGCTCGATCTCGGCGTTCGCTGTTTCCAGCCAGTTCAGCCGTGCAGTGTGATTGTCCGTGATGATAGTCGCAGGTCGTTCGACTGCTGCGGGATAGGTGCTGCTGGGCATGCTTCATCTCCTTCGCGGGTTGAACGAGCGTCAGCCGTGTCCAGCGCATCAAGCGCGTGCCGGCGGGCGCGGGCGGCGTTGAGCAGGCGCTTGGCTCCCTGCGTCGCGGCCCGATCGTCAAGCAACCTGAACAGATCTATGACGCGCTCATAGAGAACCAAAATCGCTTCCGAAAAGCCGCGCGTGTGCCCGCGTTCGGCGCCGACGGCGAGGTATCCGCGGTCGATCACTTCGTGAATCTCCGCCAGCGCATGCAGCAGTTCGACGCGCGAGTTCGCTTGGTGTCGCCGTAGTTTAGCCATCGCGCGACGGCGGATGCAGCGGCCTGCGGTCTCAAGATCCGCGCCTTCTCGGCCGGCGATCTTTGCAAGCTCGACCTCGCTCGCAGTCAGAGATTGCTCGCCGGTGGCGGCGACCACCGACGCCGCCCGTGTGAGCCCGACGTAGCGTTCGAGACTGGAGCAGGCGTCGAGCAGCGCGTGCCGCACCTGTTGGCTTCTTTCACCGAGAGACTCGTGCGCGCGATCTTCGGCCATGTGCAGCGAGGCGAGACATGCGCGCAAGCCGGCGTCGAGTTCTTCGTCGTCAAGAGAAGAAGTTTCCTCATTCTGTGAATTGTCAGGGATAGCGGTCGGGGTAGCAGCCGACAGTTGCTGCGCCAGTGTGAAGGGCCACAGCAGAGCGACGCCGACGGCCTTGACGGCAAGACGCACGGCGGCCGTGTCGCCGACGCGCGTTTGCTGATTAAGGAAATAAGAGACGCCGACCGGGGCCGCCGCGGCCAGATAGATGGTAATGAACTCGCTCAATCTCATGACGACTTACTACTTGGGCAACGGACATGCCAACTCTGAATGTGAGGCGTCGTGCGTCGCGCGTTAATCCGTTTGACGTTGAGCCGGAAGAAGTTAGCCGTTGTGGTCTGGGTTCGTGAGCGTTCAGGCCATGGCGGCTGCCACCTTGATAGGGTTGGCATTACGCTCACGCGCGGCCCGCGCGTTGGCATTGTGCAAAGTGTCTGAAAGGGATGCTGCATAGCACCAATTGCGTATGAGAAATGTTCGCGCGAGCGTGCGGCCGAGTATGGCGAAAGTTTCTCACGTCGGTTGTGAGCGAGTGGCTGGCGTAACGAAGTGTGAAGAAGCTAACCGCATATTGGGTTTAATGAGGCGTTGTGTAAATAATTTTAAAGAGGGTATCTCAACTAACGACCGATTGTGTGCGTCTAAGGTGTTGTGGCCTTCAAGTTGCTAAGTCGTAAGCAACGCTAGTGTGTTGGGATGGCAGAAGAACATTCGGGAACTTTCGGGTTGTCAGGATCGTCTTTAGAGTCGTCCCACAGTTAATTAAATGTTCGAGTAATCTTTCAAGGACAAGCAGGGAACTACGTTTATGGTGAAGAACAAACCTGTCAAAGTAATCAAACGCAGCCAGCGCGCGGCCCAGCAGCAAGAAGCCGTGGTCGAACAGACTGCGACTAAGAAAAGCCCGCAGGAGGCCGCCCGCGAGGTGGTTGCCACCGTGTCGAATTGGGTTCAGGAGTTTCAGCAGAAGCGCCGCACCGAGACGGCGCAAGCCATTAAAACTCTCTTCGCAGACTCCACGCCGCAGACTTCCAAGGCGTAATTTCGCGACCTCTGGACGCCGAATGCTGCGCCCGCCCCAAGCGGGCGGACGCCGCGCGAAGTTCTCACGACAACAGCAACAGCTTTAATCACTCTTTTCGTTAATGGGTACCGGTGCGTATCCTGCTCGGCCTATTGACAGCCGCGCGTGCGGTGCGTAGCATCGCGGCGGTTTAATCACACAAGCAGCGCGGAGGGACGAGCGTGAAATCCACGGCCAAAAAGTCTCCCAAGAAGCAGCCGGTTCGGCCATTGTTGGACTCGATTCGGAAGCCCGTCGCACCTCCGGGCCACCCGCTCGCGCGCGCCAAACCCGAAGAGCGCGCACACCCGGCTGAGCGTAAAGCCAAACATAAACGCACAGCCCCCAGAGACGAATAACGTGATGAGCGGCAGCCGGCGGGGCCGCACACCTCGCCGCCCCGCCTCTCGCTTATCGAGTTGGACCCGACTGAGAGGAAGGCCGGGAACCAATTTTCAACTCTGCCTCGCTGCCATTGCCCTATTCAAACACGGTTGATGGCTGCCGCCCGGCACTGGTCCGCCGGTCCCCACTCGTTACCTGCCACGTCGGATTACTAACTTGAAGCCTCCCACTTTCTACTTTCAAAACTGCTCGTTTCGTGCTTAATATAAGCGCGCTCGTCCACTTCTTTCTGGTCGTCGGCGCGGACTGCCGGCAGTACGCCGCGTCGCCGCCGCCGTCATACCCTGCATGAGGAGGCTAACTTCATGACTTATGTCGTTGCGGAACCCTGCGTCAACTGCCGCTACACGGATTGTGCGCTGGTCTGCCCGGTCGAGGCTTTTCACCTCGACGACACTATGCTGGTCATTCATCCAGAGACGTGTATCGACTGTGACGCATGCGTGCCAGAGTGTCCCGTCGAGGCTATTTTCCCCGAAGATAAAGTGCCGGAAGAGTGGACACACTACACGCAGATTAATGCCGAGAAGGCGTTGAGCGGACTACCGGTAATCAGCGAAAAGCTCGATCCCTTGTGTTAAATGAGCGTGGCGTAAAAAGGGGCGCGTCGCTACGAGCAGAAAATAGGCATGGCGTAGGCGCGCAACCCCGGCTCGCGCGAGCCGGGGT
>JBOGOY010000367.1:0-5019 GCA_050748185.1 Pyrinomonadaceae bacterium | reverse complement strand
CCCCCTGACCCCCGGCCCCACTTTCTGTTATGATGCAGGCCCGAAACAGTCCCCCTGCTGTAGTTTAGAAGCAAATAGGATCGGAAAGATTTACCCGACAGTGACCAGCGCCCGTCGACGAGGAGGAAGGGCATAGCGTCTTTCTTTCCTGTCACTTGTCACTGTTCACCCGTCACTCTTATTTTTTAGGTGTAAGCGAGATGTCCCAAGATAACCGCCTGATGCCTCTGTCGCCGACGACCGCCGCCGGCATTGACCGTCCGCTGCGCGAACTGACGCAGCCGGCGACTGCCACCGGCGGCGCGTACCTCGGCATTGAGCCGACGCACCTGCGCGACTATCTCAACGTCGTCTGGAAGCGCAAGTGGCTCATCCTCAGCCTGATCGTCGTCGTCACGACACTGGTCGCGATCCAGATGTACCGCCTACCGTCGCTCTACGAGGCCCACACGACGATCATGATCGAGCCGAAGGCGCGCATCGGGATCAAGACTAAGGATGTGACCATCAATCAAGGCACCGACCCGGCCTACTGGAACACGCAGTTAAAACTGCTCCAGAGCCCGGAGTTGGCCCGGCAAGTGATCGTGCGGCTCGACCTGATCAACGATCAGCGGTTCCTGAGCGGGCAAACCCGCCCGGGCATCGTCAGCGGCTTGACGCGCCTTTTTTCTTCGCGCGGCAAAACGCCGGCGGCGGACGGAGCGGCGGCCGACGACGGGGGCGGGCTGGCGGTGGCAAAAGACGAGGTGGCGGGGATCGAGCAGCCGCGGCTGTCGGCCGAACAGATGGCGAAGCTGGAGCCCTACGAAGACGTGTTCCTCGCGAGCCTGAGCGTCGCTCCGCAGGAGAAGACGAACCTCGTCGATCTCCGTTTCAAACACACCAACCCTGAGTTGGCGCAGCAGGTCACAGACACGGTCGCCGCCGTCTTCATCGAGAACGATCGCCGGCGCGAGACGACCGGAACCACGACGGCCAAAGGCAAGCTCGGCGAGCAGATCATCGGGCTGCAAAAGCAGATCGCCGATCTGGAGCGCCAGCGGCTCGATTATATGATGAGCCGCGGCATCCCGCTCGACCCGAACATGAAGGGTCTCAACCCGACGGCCGAGCGCCTGCAGACGACCAGCGCCGAGGCGCTCGCCGCCGAAAGCGAGGTTAAGAAGTTGCAGGCCGCTTACGAGGCGGCGCAGGCTGCGCCGGACGCCTACTCGATCCCGGAAGTGCAGGAGAACGCGCAGGTGCAATCGCGCCGCGTGAAGCTCGGCGACTTGCAGGAGAGACGCGCCGCGCTGCTCGTCCAATATACCGAGCGCCATCCGGAAGTCGTTAAAATCGACAGGCAGCTCAAGCAACTCGAAGGCGAACTCGACAACCTGACAGTCCAGATCAAAAGCGGCATGGCCGCCAGACTCGCCGCGGCGAAAAAGAAGAAGGCCGATTTCGAGCAGGCTTATTCGTCCGAGCGCGGCGCGGCCACCCGGCTGAGTTCGGACGAGATCGCGCTCAACAGCATCAACCAGCAGCTTGAGACGAGCAAGCAACTCTATAACACGCTCTACCAGCGCGGCATGGAGACCGAGGTCGCCTCGAACGATCGCACCGACAACATCACGGTCCAGACGCCGGCCCGGCTGCCGCGCGCGCCCATCGGGCCGCCCCGGGTCCGTAACATTTTCATCGCGTTCCTGCTCGCCCTCGGCGCCGGTGTCGGCCTCGCCTTCCTGCTCGACTACCTCGACGACACGCTGAAGTCGATCGAGGACGTAGACCGCCACGTTCACCTGCCGACGCTCGCGCTGATTCCGGCCCCGCGGGCCGAAAGGCGGCTCGGGTTCGGGCGCGGGGCAGGCCACCCGGAGCCCGCGGCGGAGACCACGGCGCTGGCGCTCATCGAAGAGGTGCGCTCACCGGTGGCCGAAGCCTACCGCCACCTGCGGACTTCTCTGCTGCTGTCGTCCGCCGGGCAACCGCCTAAGACCGTGCTCGTCACTTCGAGCCAACCCTCCGAGGGCAAGACCACGACGGCCGTCAACATCGCCGTGATGCTCGCGCAGACCGGGGCCGACGTGTTGCTCTTGGACTGCGACCTGCGCCGGCCGCGCATCCACGGCCACTTCAACCTGCCGAACGCGCGTGGCATCACCAACTACCTGTCCGGCGACACCAATCTCGACGGCCTGATCCAGCCCTACGAGCGGCAGCCGAACCTGAAAGTAATCACCTCGGGGCCGATCCCGCCGAACGCGGCGGAACTGCTCGGCTCGGACGAAATGCGGCGGCTGATTCACACCCTCAGCGAGCGGTTCACGCATGTCATCATCGACTCGCCGCCGGCCATCTCATTCACCGACGCCTCGATCCTCTCGACGATGGTGGACGGCGTGATGCTCGTGGTCCACGGCGGCCGTTCGTCGCGCGCCGTAGTGCGCCGCGCCAAGCAACTGCTGCAGGACGTCGGCGCGCACATCTACGGCATCGTCCTCAACAACGTCAAGCTCGAATCCAGCAACTACTATTACTACGCCGGCTATTACTATTCGAGCTACTACTCGGGCGAAGACCGCGACGCGCCCGGTGACGGGCTGGCCGAAAAGCCATAGTCCAAAGTCCAAAGTTCAAGGTCCAAAGTCATAACCGCCATTCGACTTTGGACTTTAAACTTTGGACTTTAACCCTTACGCTCTCAACCGACTTGGACTTTAGATTGTGGACTTCGGACCTCACTGCGTCATCGCCCCGGACGTTCGCTTAGGCCGCGACGTTAAAATCTACAATTTCGTCAACCTCTACGGCTGCGAGATCGGCGACGAGACGAAGATCGGGACGTTCGTCGAAATCCAGAAGGGCGCGCGCGTGGGGCACCGCTGCAAAATCTCCAGCCACACGTTCGTCTGTGAGGGCGTCGAGATCGAAGACGAGGTCTTCGTCGGCCATGGCGTGATGTTCATCAACGACCGCCGCCCCCGCGCCACCAACCCGGACGGCACGCCGCAGACCGAGGCCGACTGGCAACTGGAGCGCACCGTCGTCCGCCGCGGCGCTTCGATCGGCTCGAACGCAACCATCCTCGGTGGCGTCGAGATCGGCGAACGCGCGCTCATCGGGGCCGGCTCGGTCGTCACCAGAAGCGTCCCGGCGGGCGCGACCGTCGCGGGCAACCCGGCGAGAACCATCCGAAATGATGAACGCGGAATGATGAATGATGAGTGAGGAGATGCCGCGCTCTTTGTTTTCATTCATCATTCCGCATTTATCATTCATCATTTATGACCGTTCCTTTCGTTAACCTCCAAGCCCAGTACCGGGCGATTAAATCAGAAATAGACGAGGCCGTGGGGCGCGTGCTGGAAAGCGCGGCGTTCATCCTCGGGCGCGAGGTCGAAGCCTTCGAGCGGGCGTTCGCCGAATACTGCGGGGCCGCGCACTGCGTCGGCGTCAACAGCGGCACGGCGGCGATTCAACTTGCGGTGTCGGCGTGCGGCATCGGCGCGGGCGACGAGGTGATCGTGCCGGCCAACTCGTTCTTCGCCACCGCCGAGGCCGTCTCGACCGCCGGCGCGCGGCCCTGTTTCGTGGACGCCGATGCGCGCTCGTTCAACCTCGACGTGAACCAGATCGAGGCCGCGATCACGCCCCGCACTCGGGCCGTCATGCCCGTTCACCTCTACGGGCAGCCGGCGGACCTCGCTCCCATCTTCGAGCTCGCCGCGCGTCACAATCTCGCCGTCATCGAAGACGCGGCGCAGGCTCACGGCGCGCTCTACAAGGGGCGGCGTGTGGGCGCGCTGGGGCGCGTGGGATGCTTCAGTTTTTATCCCGGCAAAAATCTGGGCGCTTACGGCGAGGGCGGCGCGGTCGTGACCGACGATCCGGAAATTGCGCGCCGCGTGCGCCTGCTGCGCGAGCACGGGTCGGAGCAGAAGTACCGGCACGAAGTCGTCGGCTACAACTTTCGCCTCGAAGGCATTCAGGGCGCGGTGCTCGGCGTCAAGCTGAAATATCTGGACCAGTGGAACGACCTGCGCCGCGCACACGCCGCGCGCTACCGCGAGTTGCTCGGCGATCTCGAAACCGCCGCCGCGCTTACGCTGCCGCGCGAACTGGATTACGCGCGCCACATCTATCACCTCTTCGTCGTGCAACTCGACGGGCGCGAACACGTCCAGCAACAGTTGAGCGCGGCCGGCGTCCAGACCGGCATCCACTATCCCATCCCCATCCACCTGCAACCCGCCTACGCCGCCAGCCACGGTCATCGCCCCGGCGACTTCCCCGCCGCCGAACGATTGAGTGCCCGTGTGCTCTCGCTTCCGATGTTTCCCGAATTGACCATTAAACAGATCGAGCGTGTCGCCGAAGCGCTACGTTCCGCCATAAGCAACTCTCAATCAGTTACCCGCGGATAAACCACGGCCCCAGCCTGTTGCCCCACCGGTTGCCCCCGCCCCTTGCCTATGCTTAACTTCCCGCTTGCTGACTCGCGCCCGGATGCGACTACAACACCAGCATCCAACTCGCCTGTCACAACCTACTGACTACTGGCTACTTTGCGAATGATCACCGTCGGCGTCATCGGCTGCGGCTACTGGGGGCCGAATCTGATTCGCAACTTCGTCGAGCACGAAGCGGCGCAGGTACGCTGGATCTGCGACATGGACGCCAAGCGTCTCGCCGCGATCGGCCGCCGCTACCCCGCGGCCCGCGCCACGATGGACCACCACGAGATGCTTGCCGACGCGGAACTCGATGCCGTCGTCATCGCCACGCCCGTCTCCACTCACTACCCTTTCGCCAAAGCCGCCCTCGCAGCCGGCAAGCACGTGCTGATCGAAAAACCGCTGACGGCCAAATCCCAAGAGGCCGCGGAACTACTGGCCGTAGCCGAGCAACGCGGCCTGACGCTGATGGTGGATCACACGTTCGTCTATACGGGCGCGGTGCGAAAGATCAAAGAGATCGTCGAGAGCGGCGAGTTGGGCGACCTGCTCTATTTCGACTCGATCAGGATTAACC
>JBOGOY010000366.1:0-5024 GCA_050748185.1 Pyrinomonadaceae bacterium | reverse complement strand
GTAGTCAGGAGCCAGTAGTCAGTAGTCAGTAGAAAGCATTACCACGGGAAAGGCAGCGCGGGGGCCGTGACCAACCGCCGCCCGCGTCAATCCCTACTGGCTACTGGCTACTTCGGCTCATTCATCATTCATCGTTCATCATTTGCCTTCTCTGTGTCCTCCGTGTCCTCCGTGGTAAAAGTTTTTGGAACGCACTCATCGCCACATGCCACTGCTTGAGCACGCGCCCCGCAGCGGATATAAAACCTTATGGCGAAGACGTATCACAAGCCGACGAAGGAAGAGTTGCTGGCCGCGGCCGACAGGCTCGTGCCGGGCGTGATCGCGCGCGGCTTAAAGGTACTCTTCTGCGGCATCAACCCCGGCCTCTACACCGCGGCGGTCGGCCACCACTTCGCGCGCCCCGGCAACCGCTTCTGGCCCGCGCTTTACGCCGCCGGGTTCACCGACCGGCTGCTCGCGCCACACGAGGAGCGCGAGTTGCTCGAATCGGGCTACGGCATCACCAACGTCGTCGCGCGCCCGACCGCCACGGCCGCCGAGTTGTCGGCGGAAGAGTTCGTCGCCGGCGGCAGGCAATTGGAGGCGCGTGTGCGTCGCTATCGCCCACGGTTCCTCGCGGTGCTCGGCGTCACCGCCTACCGCGCCGCGTTTCATCGCCCCACAGCCCGGCTCGGCCGGCAGGACGAATCCATCGGCGACACGCTCATTTGGGTGCTCCCCAACCCGAGCGGCCTGAACGCCCACTACCAGCCGAGGGATCTGGCGCGCTTGTTTCGGGAGTTGCGTGATGCCGTGGAAGACGCCAGTTAATGCCAACCCTGATCATCCCTGTGGGGACGCAAATCGTCACGCTCGTCGAAGCAAAGGGCCGGGGCGGCGGGCACACTTGTCCGCCGGGGGCGGTCGGCGAGATCACCGCCGCGCCGCAGGACAATTCCCATGCCTACCACGTGCGCTTCCCCGACGGGACCGAGGCGGCACTCCGCCGGCACGAGTTCGCCGTCAGGAAGCACCATCAGGCGGGAGAATTACTTAGACCTGAAGACGGGATGGCCGATTTCAACCTTTACGAACACGTGATCTACGTCTGCGTCGTTGGCTCGCGGGCCTACGGGCTGGACGACGAAGCTTCAGACGTGGACCGGCGCGGCATCTACCTGCCACCGGCCGAGCAGCATTGGTCCCTCTACGGCGTGCCGGAGCAGTTGGAGAACAAGAGCGCCGAAGAATGCTACTGGGAGTTGCAAAAGTTTCTGACGCTCGCCTTGAAGGCCAATCCCAACGTGCTCGAATGCCTCTACACGCCGCTCGTGGAGCGCGCGACGCCGCTCGCGCAGGAACTGCTTGAGATGCGCTCGGCCTTCCTCTCGCGGCTCGTCTATCAGACCTACAACGGCTACGTGATGTCGCAGTTCAAGAAGCTGGAGCAGGACTTACGCAACCGTGGCGCAGTCAGGCACAAGCACGCCATGCACCTCATCCGACTGCTGCTCGAAGGCATCAGTGTGTTGTGCAGCGGCTTCCTGCCAGTGCGGATGGACGAGCACCGCACCCGACTGCTGGCGATCCGTCGCGGGGAAATGCCGTGGGAGGAGATCGATCGCTGGCGACTCTCGCTGCACCAAGATTTCGACGCGGCTTTTGCCGACACCAAGCTGCCGGAGCGGCCCGATTACGAGCGGGTGAATGCGTTCCTGATCAGGGCACGGCGCGTCAGCGCGGGGCAAGGAGGACACACGTAATGTTTGACGAACGGGTGCACGCCGAGGTGTCGCGTCAACCTTTCCCGCTGCTGTTCGCGACGATCAGCGGCGCGCACCTCTACGGATTCCCCTCGCCTGATTCCGATTACGACGTGCGCGGCGTCCACGTGCTGCCCCTGCGCGAAGTCGTCGGCCTCGACGCGGGGCGCGAAACCGTCGAAGTCTCGGAGATGCGAGACAGGCTCGAAATTGATTTGGTGACGCACGACGCGAAAAAGTTCTTTTCGCTTTTGCTCAAAAAGAACGGCTACGTGCTGGAACAACTCTACTCGCCGCTCGTCTTGCTGACGACGCCGGAGCACGAAGAGTTGAAGCAACTCGCCCGCGGGTGCCTCACGCGCCACCACAGCCACCACTACTTCGGCTTTGCCGAGACACAGTGGAAGCTTTTCGACAAGGAGCGCCCGCGCCGCGTGAAGCCGCTGCTCTACGTTTACCGCGTGCTGCTGACCGGCATCCACCTGATGCGCGCCGGCGAGATCGAGGCGAATCTGGTCCGACTCAACGAAGAGTTCAAGCTCGCGCACCGCCCCGAGTTGATCGCGCGGAAACTCAAAGGGCCGGAGGCGTCGGTGTTGGAAGACGCGGACGTGACCTTCCACCGCACTGAATACGAGCGGCTGCGCGCCGAACTCGAAGCGGCGTCTCAAGCGAGTGCCCTGCCCGAAGGCCCGACGTGCAGGGCGGCGCTGAATGAACTGCTCGTGCGCCTGCGGCTCGACGCTCGATTTAACGGTTCACAATGGTGAGGGGGGATATGATGGAGTGTCGAACAGGATGTGGAGCCTGCTGCGTCGCCCCGTCGATCTCGTCGCCGATTCCGGGGATGCCGCGGGGCAAGCCGGCGGGCGTGCGCTGCGTGCAACTGACGGATGACGATCGCTGTCTGCTATTCGGCAGACCGGAGCGCCCGGCCGTCTGCGCGAGCCTGCGGCCGTCTGAAGAAATGTGCGGTGGGTCGGCCGGTGAGGCGTCGGCGCGACTCACACGGCTCGAACGCCTGACCGCACCGGCGGGGAACCAGAGCGGCTCCAAAAATAATAGACAGGATTGACAAAATTGACCGGATGACGGCAAAGACATGCCCCGCCTCTTGACGACGCATCTTGTGAACTGCTGTTACGCAAAAGTAGGTTGAAGAAGACGGCAACTCAGCGAGTCCGCGCGAGCGCCCCTCGCATCAAGAGCCTGCGTGAGCAAGCGACAGACAAAGGCTTGATGCACCGAACATGCGTCTGCCGCCCGTTTCACGGGCTTGGGATATTTTCGATGCCCCACCCCGGACTCCGCTCGCGCTCCGTCCGGGGCTGTACTCTGGCCGTCCGCTCACGCGGACTCATTGACGCAGTCCTCTCTGCGCCTCGGCGGTGAACATCAACCTTTCGGACACTCAACTGAAATGCGATGAGAGCCCGTCCCCCTAAACGAGAGTTTGGCGCTCTGGCTCGTGCACTCACGACAAGCGAAAGCGGTCAGGCTTTTACTTGAAGTCTTCGACGAGCACCACGTCGCGCGAGACGGCGCCGCGCGAGACGGCGATGCGCCGACCGTCGGGCGCGGGGGCGTAGGCGAAGATGAGATCGGATTTGAAGTTAGTGAGTTGGCGTGGCTCGCCGCCATCGAGTGGCTGGCGGTAGATGTTCGAGATGCCGCCTTTGGTGTCCACGAAATTGATAGCGCGCCCATCGGGGGACCAATGGAAGGAGCGCGTCATCGGAAGGTTAAAAGTTTTGGCGGGATCGCCGGCCGTGCCGTCATCTCTGATGGGCGCGATCGCGAGGCGCGACTGGTAGTCCCGAGTGTCCCAGTAAAAATATGCGAGTTGCTTGCCGTCGGGCGAAAGCGTCGGCGCGGCGGCGTGGCGATCGAGGACGGGCGCGGGCTGGCCTCCGTCAATCGACACTTTGAGCACGCGCGACTTGCCGTCGCTCAAACCCTCGTAGATGATCCAGCGGCCATCGGGCGAGACGCGCGGATCAAACTCCACCTCGCCCCGCGTCAACTGCGTCTGATTCCCGCCCGCGAGATCGACGCGCCAGATGTGCATGTTGCCTTCGCGCTTTGAAGCGAAGACGACGTGACGCCCGTCGGGCGTCACCTGCGGCCCCCACGCCCTCATCCCGAAGGTCAACTGTCGCGCCCCCGCTCCGTCCGCGTTCATGACCCACAGATCGCGCTCACCACCCGCGCTTGAGACGTATACGAGGCGGCCGTCGGGAGCCCACGCGAGGCCGTCCGCGCCGTCGTTGCTGCCGCCGCCGCCGCCTGACGCGGCTGTGACCTGTGTGGCTGCGGTGTCCGCGCCTTGCGCCGGCGCGACCCAGATGCCGGCACGCAGTTCGCCCTCGATGGTGACGAGCGCCGAGGCGTCGGCCGTCAGATTCAGCCCGCCGTAGCTATTGAAGTCGTTGGTCACGCGGCGCGGCTGACCGCCGCCGGCCGGGTAGGGGACCAGCCAGATTTGCCGCGGGCGGGCGCTGTCCTCCTGCGCGCTCAGGACGAGGCCCGTCCCGTCCGGCAGCCAGCCGAACCGGGCCACGTCGGCCCAACGCGCGTCGGAGATCAACTCCTCTCGGCCGTCGGCGACAGACAGGCCGACGACGTTGTAGTGCAGCCCGCCGCTCTGGTTCGTCACCGCGCAGGCGAGCAGACGCCCGTCTGGGGACCACGCCGGGCCGCGGTGAAAATAATCGGGCTGCCGGCGCGCGGCGACGCGGCGCTCGCCGGTCCCGTCCGAGTTGGCGACGAGGATCACGGCCTCGCCGGTGTCAGGGTAGTTACGCAGGAAAGCTAATTGTTGCCCGTCGGGCGAGAGCGTCACCGCGCTGTCGATGTCTTTGACGACGAGCCGCGGCTCGCCGCCGAGCATCGGCATCACGTACAACTCGTTGATGTAGCTGTTGCGGCCCCGGACGAGGTAAAGGTTGCGCCCGTCAGGCGAGAAGGTGAGACCGAAATAGTTGATCTCTTCGGGCGGCAGAATCTGCTGGTTGCTGTTGGTCCCCACCTGCCGGAG
The DNA here is from genome assembly GCA_050748185.1 of Pyrinomonadaceae bacterium. Taxonomy (GTDB): domain Bacteria; phylum Acidobacteriota; class Blastocatellia; order Pyrinomonadales; family Pyrinomonadaceae; genus JACCRA01. Next base: position 242 of record JBOGOY010000366.1, on the reverse strand, counting down.
CCAGAGGCTCTGGCGGCCGGCGTCCTCGACCACGTGCGCGACGAACTTGCCGTCGGGCGAGATCGCCGGGCTGCCGGCGCGGCCTGAAGAGGTGAGGCGCGTGATCTTCATCGCGCCTGCGTCGGTGCGCGCGGCGTCGCGACGCGCCGAGTTGAATTGATACCAACCGAAGGCGGTCGCGGCGGCGCAGACCACGAGCAGCGCGACGACGTAGGCGAAGCCGCGCCGCCCGCCCGCCGCCC
>JBOGOY010000365.1:0-5025 GCA_050748185.1 Pyrinomonadaceae bacterium | reverse complement strand
CGCCTATTTCATGCGCGAGTTGAAACAAAGGCCGCTGCTGCCGGTGAGAGCGCCGGGGCTCGAAGAGGCGCTGACGGCGACGGGCGGACACTGAGGAAAAGGCGAAAGGCGAAGGGCGAAGGTACGTCGGTAGGGTCGGGCAGGTTGAGAGGTTTTTTGATTCCGTCAGTTTCGGGGCGGAGTCGGAGAGGCTGTTAAAAAAGATGGGAGTTTTTGGCAAGAGTAAGGGCGGGATTCACGAGACGCCGGACGTGTCTTACATCTCAAACCCGGACGTGCTGCATGAGCATACGGACGTGCAGGTGCGGCCGATCGCGTGGTTCGTCTTCGGCCTCGGCGTCTTCTTTCTGCTCGTCTGTGCTTTGATGTGGGGCGCGTTCCAACTCTTCGAGCGCCGGGCCGCGGCCGACGAACGGCCGGCCTCGCCGCTGGCGCGACAGGGCGAGGAGCGTTTGCCGGCCGAGCCGCGCCTGCAACTCGCGCCGGGCTTCGGCGTGACGAAGGCCGACGGGCAGCGCGTCGATCTCTCGAACGACGTGCTGGCGCAGGGTGGACGCGCGCCGCAACCGCAGTCTGAATACTGGGTGGTGCGCGACGAGTGGCAGCAGGAGTTGGAGCATTACGGTTGGGCCGATCAGGGTGCGGGCCGCGTCCGCATCCCCGTCGCGGAGGCGATGAAACTCTACGCCCGGCGGCAGGCCGAGAAGGCGTCGGCGCATGGCGGGCAGCAACCGCAGCAGCAGGGCGGCACGCAGAATGAAACGCTGCCGTCGCCAGCAAGCGCGGGCCGGCAGGAAGAGAAGAGGAATCAGTGAGGGCAGTTTTCAGTTTTCAGTTTTCAGTTTTCAGTCAGAGCCGGATGGCCTGTCGTCGTTGGTCCCCGGCTCGTCGGTTGGCCTCCGCCGTTGGCCTTTTAGTTTTGACCTTGAGCTTTTCTCTGCCGGCGCTGGCGCAGTATGGCCGGCCGCCCCAGAATTCGATGCCGCAGGGCGGGACGCCGGAGATGCTGAAGAAGGTCGGCATCGAGCAGAAGCTGAACGGGCCGGTGCCTCTCGATGCGGTGTTTCGCGACGAGTCGGGGCGCGAGGTTCGGCTCGGCGAGTATTTCGCGAAGGGCAAGCCGGTCGTCGTCTCGCTCGTCTATTACAAGTGCCCGATGTTGTGCAACCAAGTGTTGGACGGGCTGGTGGGCACGATGCAGGCCATCAAGTTCAACGCCAGCCAAGAGTACGAGGTCATCACCGTCAGCTTCGACCCGCGCGAGACGCCTTCGGACGCCGCCGAGAAGAAGGCGCTATACCTGAAGCGTTACGGGCGCGAGGGGGCCGAGAAGGGTTGGCACTTCCTCGTCGGCGGCGAAGAGTCGATTAAAAAGTTGACCGAAGCGGTCGGCTTTAACTACGCCTTCGACGAGCGGTCGGACCAGTTCGCTCACGCCTCCGCGATCATGGTGGCGACGCCGGAAGGGAAGTTGTCGCACTACTTCTACGGCATCGAGTATGCGCCGAAGGACGTGCGTTTGAGTCTGATTCAAGCTTCGGCGAACAAGATCGGCTCGCCGGTCGATCAGTTAATCCTGTACTGCTATCACTACGATCCAACGACGGGCAAATACGGACCCGTGATCATGAACATCATGCGCGTGGCCGGCGTCGCGACCGTCCTCGGCGTGGTGGCTCTGCTGTTCGCGCTCGGCCGGCGCAAGGGAGCACGGCCGGCGGCAGGCGGTGGGGTGAAGGTGGGAGGTATGCCAGCTTGATGCTGTTACAGTCCGTGCCACAAATGCCGTTCACGCCGGAGCAGGCGTCAACGTTTGCGGGCGAGGTGGACGCGCTCTACCTCTACCTGACGGCGCTGACGCTCTTCTTCTCGGTCCTGATCAGCGGCCTCATCATTTACTTCGCGGTTCGCTACCGCCGCCGCTCGCCGCTCGAAATCCCGCGGCCCATCCACGGCTCGCTCCAACTCGAAGCGATCTGGACGGTGATCCCGTTCATCATCTCGATGTCGATCTTCGCGTGGGGCGCAAGCCTCTACTTCAAGATGTATCGGCCGCCGCAGGAGGCGATCGATGTCTACGTCGTCGGCAAGCAGTGGATGTGGAAATTCCAGCACGCGGGCGGCCAGCGCGAGATCAACGAGTTGCACGTGCCCCTCGGCGCGCGCGTCCGCCTGACGATGACGACCGAGGACGTGATCCACAGCCTCTACGTCCCGGCCTTCCGCATCAAGTCGGACGTGGTGCCGGGCCGCTACACCTATGCATGGTTCGAGGCAACGAAACCGGGGCGTTATTACCTCTTCTGCGCCGAATACTGCGGGACCAATCATTCGGGAATGGGCGGTTGGGTCGTCGTGCAGGAGCCCGCGGCCTATCAAGCGTGGCTCTCGGGCGGCGCGACCGACTCACCCGCTTCGCAGGGCCAGAAGCTGTTTCAGGATTTGGGCTGCGCCACCTGCCACCAGCAGGGCACGCAGGGACGCGGCCCCGTGCTGACGAACGTCTTCGGCCAACCGGTCCAACTCGCCAACGGCGAGCAGGTCACGGCCGACGGGTCGTACATCCGCGAATCAATCGTCAACCCGGCCGCGAAGACGGTCGCCGGCTTCCAGCAGATCATGCCCACCTATCAGGGGCAGGTCAGCGAAGAGCAGATTTTGCAGTTGATCGCCTACATCCGATCTCTGAGCCAGACGCAACAACAACAGGGCCAGACCGACGGCGGCGGGCCGGGCGGCGCGGCGGCGGGAACCACGTCTGGCATCGAGCCGACCGCGCAACGCTCGAACCCCATCGGGCCGACGACGCCGGCCGCGCCGGGTCAGACGGGGCCGACGCAAAACACCGCGCCGGGGCAGGCAACGCGCGGGCAAGGTGCTGTGCCACCGCCGACGCAGCAGCGGCGTGAGCAGTAAAAGAGCGGTGTGCGTTGAAAGGTTTTGCGGCTGCGGCCACCTGATGTGCGGTGAGGCTCTGCTTCACCGGCAGCAATATTTAATTATTTGTCGAGGCTGCGCCTCGGCGTCGGGGCATAGCCCCGGTATTTCCCCGCTCAAGCCGGAAGGGCAGAGCCCTTCCGCACATCAGGCGGCCGCAGCCGCAAGGAAGGCGAACACTAAAGAAATATCCGCGGCGCATTTATTCGTTAACGCAAGGTAAGAGCAATTATGAGTACAGCAGGTGACAATCCACAGTTCCCCGGCTCGCAGAACCCCGGCCAGCAAGAGGAGTGGCGGTCGCGCTTCCCGCACGTCAATTACCTCAACGCCGACTACGGCATCCGCTCGTGGCTGTTGACGCTCGATCACAAGCGCATCGCGTTGCTCTACCTCGCCTCGGTGTCGTTCTTCTTTCTGCTCGGCGGGATTTACGCGATCGCGATCCGCGTCGAGTTGATGACGCCCGTCGGGGATCTGGTCCAGTCGCAGACCTACAACAAGATGTTCACGCACCACGGCATCCTGATGGTCTTCTTCTTCCTGATCCCGTCGATCCCGGCAATCCTCGGCAACTTCCTTGTGCCGCTGATGATCGGCGCCAAAGACTTAGCCTTCCCGCGCCTCAACCTGCTCAGTTGGTACATTTACATGTTCGGCGGCATCCTCACCTTCTGGGCGTTGCTCTCGGGAGGCGTGGACACGGGCTGGACGTTCTACACACCATTTTCGACTTCGTTCTCGAACACCTACGTCGTGCTCGCCGGCCTCGGCATTTTCATCAACGGCTTCTCGTCGATCCTGACCGGCCTGAATTTCATCGTCACGATCCACACGATGCGCGCGCCCGGCATGACGTGGTTCCGCCTGCCGCTGTTCATCTGGTCGCACTACGCGACGAGCCTCATCATGATCCTCGGCACCCCGGTTATCGCGATCACGATTTTGCTCGTCGCTTTGGAGCGCACGGCGCGGATCGGCATCTTCGACCCGGCGCTCGGCGGCGACCCCGTGCTGTTCCAGCACCTCTTCTGGTTCTACTCGCACCCGGCCGTGTACATCATGCTGCTGCCGTCGATGGGCGTGGTCAGCGAACTGATCGCTACCTTCTCGCGCAAGCCCATCTTCGGCTACTCGTTCGTCGCCTTCGCCTCGATCGCGATCGCGATCTTCGGCTTCCTCGTGTGGGGCCATCACATGTTCACCTCGGGGCAGTCGGTCTACGCCGGGATGATCTTCTCGTTCATTTCCTATGCGGTGGCGATCCCCTCGGCCGTCAAGGTCTTCAACTGGACCGCGACGATGTATCAAGGTTCGATCTCCTATGACACGCCGATGCTCTACGCCCTCGCCTTCATCGGGCTGTTCATCATCGGCGGAATGACGGGGCTGTTCCTCGCGGCGCTCGGCCTCGACATCCACGTTCACGACACCTACTTCGTCGTCGCACACTTCCACTACATCATGGTCGGTGGCGCGCTGATGGGCTACCTCGGCGGGTTGCACTTCTGGTGGCCGAAGATCACTGGCCGGATGTACCCCGAAGGGTGGGCGCGCTTCGCGACGCTCGTCATCTTCGTCGGCTTTAACCTGACGTTCTTCCCGCAGTTCCTGCTGGGCTACATGGGGATGCCGCGTCGCTACCACGTCTATCCGGCCGACAACGCGCTGTGGCAGGTGTTGCATGTGATGAGCACAGCGGGCGCGTCGATCTTGGGCGCGGGGCTCTTCATCCCGCTCGTCTACTTCATCTGGTCGATGCGTTACGGCCGTTTCGCCGCCGCCAACCCGTGGCCCTCGACCGGGCTCGAATGGCGCACGGCGTCGCCGCCGCCGACCGAGAACTTCCTGCGGACGCCGGTCGTCACGTGGGAGGCTTACGAGTTCCGGCCCGTCGAAGAGATGAAGGTCATCGGGCCGGGCGAAACCGCTGACCAGCCCGCCGACCCCGGCCACCCGGCGCACGACGCCGGCGCTGACACCATAGAGCACGGGAGGAAATGAGAGTCGTGGCTACTGAGACGATCAAAGCGCACCACGAACCGCACCACCACGGCGGCGACGCCGCGCCCCACGCGGCGCACGCCG
>JBOGOY010000364.1:0-5053 GCA_050748185.1 Pyrinomonadaceae bacterium | reverse complement strand
TCTTCGCTTTGACTTTGCCTTCTTCCATTGCCGCGTCGCGTTTTTGGTTGCACGCGTCGTCGGCGCAATCGGGGTAGATGTCCGAGACGAACGCGATCAGCTTGCCGTCGGGCGACCAGACGGGATCGCCCGCGCCGGTCGAGATGTTCGTCACCTGTTTCGACTGGCCGGAGGCCACGTCCATGACGTGAATCTGCCCGCCGGTGGTATAGGCGAGGCGCTTGCCATCCGGGGACCAGCGCGGAGCCGCGGCCGAGGCCGCGCCGCTCGTCAGTTGTTTCGGCTCGCCGCCGCTGACTGAAATTAAATAAATCTGCGTGCGGCTGCGGTTGGCCGTCTTATCCGGGTCCGAAATGGTGTAGGCGATCTGCCGGCCGTCGGGCGACAGTTGCGGATCGCCGACGCGCCTCACTTTCAGTAGATCGTCAATCGTCAAGGGCCGCGCGGGCTGCGCGTGAACGGCCGTCGCGTTGACGAAGGCCAGCGCGGCCAGCATGAGCGCGAGGCTCGTCCGTGCGAGAAAACGCTTCATAAATATTTACTCCTCAATGTCGCTCGGAAATGTTGCTTCGGTGACAGGCGTCCGTCAAGTTAGCACAGAACTCGGCCCGCCCGTAATCGCTCGGCGGCGGCGACGAGGGACCGGCATGAAAGCTTCGGCAGCGCAATTCTCCAAAGGTCAGGACTAAAAGATTAACCACGAAGAACACGAAGGGCACGAAGAACATGAAGGCATAACAGCGGGCTGAGTGAGAGGCTCGACTCTCATGTTCCCCTTCGTGTTCTTCGTGTTCTTCGTGGCTAATGCTCCGCGTTCCCATCTCGCGTGCTTCGCCGTCATGCGTCACGGCCTAGCGGACCTTTCTTCTTGTCACCTGCCACCGGATTGCGGATAATCGCCGTCGCCGTAAAAGCAAAGTAACCCGCTGCAATCTGACGCCCCGGTGTCCTCTTCATATTTGATCTCTGTCCTCAAGGAGAAGGCAATGAACCTGACGGTCGTAAATTCCGCGCGGATGTCTCGCTCCGTGTCGCGCCCTGACAGACGAAAATCCGAGGAGTCGGCGCGCCGCTTCGTGTGTCTCGTCTCGTTGCTGTTGTTGGCGACCGTACACGCGCATCCCGCGCACGCGGCGACGCTGCCGGGCGGTTTTACGGAGACGCAGATCGGTGGCTTGTCGAACCCGACCGCGATGGCATTTGCGCCCGACGGGCGTCTGTTCGTCTGTCAGCAGGGCGGCCAATTGCGCGTCATCAAAAACGGCGCGCTGCTCGGGACATCGTTTTTGACCGTCACCGTCAATGCTTCGGGCGAGCGTGGCCTGCTCGGCGTCGCCTTCGATCCGAACTTCACGACGAACCGCTTTCTCTACGTCTATTACACGGCGACGACGCCCACGGTCCACAACCGCGTCAGCCGCTTCACCGCGCCCGCGGCCGACGCGGTGAACCCGGACGTGGTCTTGGCGGGAAGTGAAGTTGCCCTGCTCGATCTTGAGAATCTGAGCGCGACCAACCACAACGGCGGCGCGATGCACTTCGGCTCGGACGGCAAGCTTTACATCGCCACGGGCGAGAACGCCGTGCCCTCAAACTCGCAGACGCTCAGCAACAAGCTGGGCAAAATCTTACGGCTCAACCCGGACGGCACGATCCCGTCAGACAACCCTTTCTTCGGCACGGCCACGGGGACCAACCGCTCCATCTGGGCGCTCGGCCTGCGCAACCCGTTCACCTTCAGCGTCCAGCCCGGCACGGGTCGCCTCTTCATCAACGACGTGGGGCAGGGCACGTGGGAAGAGATCAACGACGGCGTCGCCGGCGCAAACTACGGCTGGCCCACCTGCGAAGGCAAGTGCCCGACGCCCAATCCCAACTTTCGTGATCCGGTGATCCAGTACAGCAGCGGGGCCGTGAGCGAGTGCGCGATCACCGGCGGCACATTCTACAACCCGCGGACGGCGCAGTTTCCGGCGCAGTACCTCGGTAAGTATTTCTTCGCGGATTTCTGCGCCGGCTGGATTCGCTACGTCGATCCGCAGAACCTGCCCACCGATCCGGCCGACGCCGCGGCCGTTACCGGCTTCGCCACGGGGACCGACAGCCCGGTCGATCTCCAAGTCGCGGCGGACGGCAGCCTCTGGTATCTCGCGCGCGGCTCCGGCTCGGTCTTCCGGGTGCAGTTCCCGGCTGGGCAGGACGCGCCCTCGATCACGCAACATCCGCAAGGTATGACGGTCGCGGTTGGCGAGCCCGCCACCTTCACGGTGGGGGCCGAAGGAAGCACGCCGCTCTCTTATCAGTGGCAGCGCAACAACGCGGACATCCCCGGCGCGAACGCCAGCAGTTACACCCTCGCGTCGGCGCAGGCGGCGGATAGCGGCGCGCAGTTTCGCTGCCGCGTGACCAATGCCTTCGGCAACGCGACGAGCAATCACGCGACCCTCACCGTGACCCCGAACACGCCGCCCACCGCGACGATTAACACGCCGCCCGACGGCACGCTCTACAATTTCGGAGATGTCATCAACTACTCCGGCGCGGGCACGGACGCAGAGGACGGGACGCTGGCGGCCACCGCGTTCACGTGGAGAGTTGATTTCCAACATGACCAGCACTTCCACCCGCACGTCCCCTCGACCTCGGGCGTGACGGGCGGAAACTTCACGGCTGATTTTGCCGAGACCGCCGCCAACGTCTGGTATCGCATTCACCTCACGGTCACGGACTCCGGCGGCCTCTCGCACAGCGCTTTCCGCGATGTCTTCCCGCGCACCGCGACCGTCACGCTGCGGACCAATCCGGCGGGCCTGCAACTGACGCTCGACGGCCAACCGCGCGCCGACGGCTACGCGGAACTGAACGTCGTCAACATCCAGCGCACGCTCGGCGCGCCGTTGCAGCAGACTTTCGGCGGCGTCACTTACAACTTCACCGGCTGGTCCGATGGCGGCGCGGCCTCGCACGACATCAACGTGCCCGCCACGGCCACGACCTACACCGCCAACTACACGCGCGCGGCCTCTGCGGGTGACATCATCATCAGCGAGTTCCGCCTGCGCGGAGCTTTGGGCGCGGCCGACGAGTACGTCGAGTTGTACAACCGAGCCGACACGCCGGTCACCGTCAGCACCGCCGACGGCACGAGCGGCTGGGCGCTGGCGCGGATCAGCGCCGACGGAGCGACGGCGAACACCGTCTTCGTCATCCCCGCAGGCACAACCATCCCGGCGCGCGGACACTTCCTCGTCGCCAACAACACAGACCCCGGAGGCTACAGTTTGAAGGATTACGGCGGGACGGATGCAGTCTTGCCCGACGGCACTTTCACGAGCGACATTCCCGATAACACCGGCGTCGCGCTCTTCAACTCGATCGTGTTGAGCGCTCCGAACCGGCTCGACGCGGTAGGGTTCGACACGACGGTGGGGGCGCTCGCCGCCCTCTACCGCGAAGGGGCCGGGATGCCGGCCGTCGGCACCCTCGACGGTGAGTATTGCCTCGCCCGCAAACTCACTTCCGGCTACCCACAGGACACTGGTGACAACGCCGCTGACTTCCAGTTCCTCTCGACCTCGGCCGGCACTTTCGGCGGCACGGTCGGCTCTACTTTGGGCGCGCCCGGCCCCGCCGGCCGCTCGTCGCCCACCCAGCGCAACGCCACCGTCAAGGCTTCCTTAATCGAGCCGCAGCAGGCTTCCTCCTCAGCCCCGAACCGGGTGCGAGATGCCGGGGCGGTGGGGCCGCGGGCGAGTTTGGGGACACTCTCGGTGCGGCGCAGGTTCCGCAACGCGACGGGGCAGACCATCACGCGGTTGCGGTTCCGGGTGGTGGAGGTGACGACGCTCGGCTCAGCGGGCGGCGGCGTGGGCAGCGGGCAGGCGGACCTGCGTTTGGTGAGCGGAGGGGACTTGGTGGGGGTGGGGACGAGTTTGGGTGTGCTGAGGGTGCGTGGGACGCTGCTGGAGCAGCCACCGACACAGGCGGGCGTGGGTGGAGGATTGAACACGACGGTCGTCATCAACCTGCCGGGCGAGTTGGTGTTGCCGCCGAACGGGGTAGTGGAGGTGCACTTTCTGCTGGGGGTGGAGAAGACGGGTCGCTTCCGTTTTTTCATCAACGTCGAAGCGGTAACACAATAAGAAGTGACAAGTGAACAGTGACAGGTGACAGGAAAAGAATAGGTTCTTTCTGTCACCTGTCACCCGTTACCTGTCACCCTCTGACAATTTCTCGAAACAGTGCTTCCGGTTTGATCGTTCTGCCTGTTGAACTATCCCGCGGGATTCCAGCGTCAAGCGCCCTTTACCCAAAGGCATCAGTCGAAGGAAACGAATCAATTATGAAACTCAAGATCTTTATGGCCGTCGTTCTGGTCGCGCTGGCGTGGTTCGCCGGCCGGCACTTCTCGCGGGGCGAGACGTTGATCGGATCACAGCACACTCAAGAACAGCAACAGGCGCAGCAGTCGTCGGCCCCGGGGGAGCGTGTCATCAACAACTCTTTCCGGCTCGAACCGGACGCGCGCGTCGAAGTCTCGGGCATCAACGGACCGGTCGAAGTCCTGACCGCTGACGGCCAGACCGCCGAAGTTCATGTCGAACTCACGGGCGGCGAGCACGCCGATCTCGACAGCCGCCGCGTCGTAGTCCAGCAGACCGCCGCGGGCCTCTCGGTGCGCGGCGAGAAAAAGCGCGACTGGAGTTTCTGGAACTGGATCATCGGTGGCGGCGAGGTCAAACAAAACGTGACGCTCAGGGTGCCGCGTGACGTGGCTTTGCAGGTGCGTGGCGTCAACGGTCGCGTCTCGATCGGCGAACTCGACGGCCCGGTCAAGGTGAGCGGCGTCAACGGCAAGGTCGAGATCGGGCGCGCGATTGGCGCGCTCGAAGTCTCCGGCGTCAACGGCGGCGTGAGCGTCGGCGTCTCGGAACTCGGCCAAGAAGGGATGCGCGTGAGCGGCGTCAACGGCAGCGTCGAACTGCGCTTCGGCCCTGACGTGAACGCCGATCTCAAGGTTAGCGGCTTGAACGGCGGCTTCTCGGTTGACGCC
>JBOGOY010000363.1:0-5056 GCA_050748185.1 Pyrinomonadaceae bacterium | reverse complement strand
GGATTTACGCGGATGAACGCAGAGCATAAAGTCTTTTTCGATCCGCGTTCATCCGCGTAAATCCGCGGCTGATTTGTCTTGCCATTAAGCGAACGCGCTGAGCTCGACTTTATTCGCTGTGGAAACAGGCCAAGCGCGCGTGACACCGGAAAGTCCATCATTCTCAGGCTCAATATGGGGCAGGCTTGTGAGTGAAACCTGCCCCCCAACTACAGCAGACGTGGGCTCGCTCATCAACTCTCACCGATGACGGTCGTCATCACCGTCGTCGTCATCATCATCATCGTCATCGTTATTGTCCAAAGGCCGCAGGAAGTTCCGGTAGGCCCAGTTGGCTACTTGCCGGCCCTGTTTGCGCGCCGCTTCGTCGGCGAAGCGAAAGTGGATGCCCGAATAGACGCGGGCGTCAACCACGTCCTGCGCCGCGTCCGAAAAGAGTCTGTAGGTGCGCGTGTCCTCGACGGTCGGTCCCGTGTTGGTGGTCGTCACCGAGAAGGTCACGCGGTCCCTGCCGAAGAAGAGTTCGAGCGCACTGAGCGCGGCGCTGGCGAAAGCGTTTGCGCCCGAGGTGTGGTCGGGATAAGGCGGGTTGACGATCAGAGACAGCCAGCTCGCATCGCCGGTCGTCCGCGGATTGCCGTCGTTGTCCCCTTCGCGGATGGCGGTGAGCGGTCGCCAGAAGACGTAGTAGTTCTTACTGTTCCAAGCCGTGATCACCGCGTCGGCAATTGCCATGTCGGCGAGGGCGAAGAGCCGGGAGCTATCGGCGATGTCGGTGACGTGCGCGTCGGCGATGTCCCTCAAGGCTTTGTTCCAGAGCACAACGGTGTTACCGGCATAGAAGTGTGCGACGTCGGTTTGCTCTGGCGTGCGGGTGCTGTTGTTAAGCGCCCCCAAGGCTTTCACCTCGTGATAGTCTCTGGCGTACTGGCGACTGGTCAAAGCGGGCGGCGGCGCGGCGCGGAATTGTGAAGGTCTGGTGAGGGTGAAGGGAGTGACGTTGCCCAGCCACGGCGCGAGCATCGCCGCGTTGGCCGGGAGCGTCGGACGCCAGACGCCGGGGTCGGCGCCGCCAAAGAAGGGCGACGGTGCGGGGACCGGGAAACTCCCGTCGCAGGCCCGCAAGGCAATGATCCCGGCAGCAGCGGTGGCCCCCACCGCGACGCCGGGGTCGGACTCCGACAGGCCATGCGTTGCCAAGTGCTGTTGATAGGCCGCGTCGAACACCGCGACCTGCGCGGGGAAGCGGTTGGCGAGCACGTCGCGCGCGGCCTTGGCGGCGGCCGCAACGGGCGAGCCGGAGGCTCCTTTGATCTCCACGTAATACGGTTCGTATCGCCTCTCGATAGCTTGGACGGCGTCGTAAATGGCGGCTTGGACCATCGCAATGTCGATAACGCCGGTCGGGGTCGGGCGTGCCCCTGTAATGGTCGCTTGGACGGCGATGGCGTTCCAATCGGCCACGGCATCGGCGCGGACGCTGGCGGGGGTTGCAAGCAGGATGGCGAGGATGGCGATGCGTCGCCAAGTCTGAAGTTTCGGTTGCATGAGTGTTCCTTTCTTGAGAGGCTTGGTTATTGGGTTAAATCGGAGTTCTGTTTGCCGGCCAGAGGCTCTGTACTATATTGTGCAGGACCTCAAGACCGGATGAAGCGGCTAACGCCGAGACGTTACTCAGGGAGGGTTTGGAAGTCCTTACAAACCGCCAATACTTCTCCAAAAGATTTCCAACAAAACTCCAACAGACCTCTGGAATGGGCCATATGGTCAGGCAAGCCAAGCACATCTACGAATTCGGTCCCTTTCGACTCATTCCCGAAGAGCGGCAGCTTCTGCGCGACAACCAACCCGTGCCGCTCACTCCTAAGTCCTTCGACCTGCTGGTTGTGCTCGTAGAAAACAGCGGCCACCTGATCGAAAAAGATGAGTTGATGAAGCGAATCTGGCCGGATAGTTTTGTCGAGGAAGCTAACCTGTCGGTGAAGATGTCTGCGTTGCGGCGAGCGCTGGGCGAAGGCCCGAACGAACATCAATACGTCGAGACAGTGCCGCGCCGTGGTTATCGCTTTGTGGCAGGCGTGAAAGCAGGCTGGGATGAGGGCACGCAGTCCTCGACCCGTGAATTGAGTGAAGAAGGCGATGACAGCAAGCCCGTTGCGGATGGCGAGCGACAGACTTCATCCCCGCCACTGGCAGCCGTCTCACGCCCAAGCGTACTTTTTCGCCGCTGGCCGCTTGTTTTGGTCGGGTTGCTGTCGCTCTCAGCCTTGCTTCTGGGATTGAACGCAGGCGGATTGCATGAGCGCCTATTGGGCAAAGGCAATCCGGTTCGCATTCAATCGCTGGCGGTGCTGCCGCTGGAGAACCTCTCCGGCGACACTTCACAGGACTACTTCGCCGACGGGTTGACCGAGGCGTTGATCACCGACTTGGCCAAGATCGGCGCGCTCCGGGTGATGTCACGGCCATCGGTGATGCAGTATAAGGGCGCGCGCCGGGCCTTGCCGGAGATCGGCCGCGAGTTGAACGTGGATGCAGTGTTGACGGGTTCCGTGGTGCGCTCCGGCGAGCGAGTGGGGATCGCCGTCCAGTTGGTCCATGCGGCGACGGATCGAAATTTATGGGCCGGCAGCTACGAGCGTAATCTGCGTGACGTGTTGGCGTTACAGAGAGAGGTGACACGAGACATCGTCGGCAAAATCAGGATCAAGCTGCCGCCGCAGGAGCAAGGGCGATTCGGGGGCGTCCGTCCGGTCAACCCGGAAGCTTATGATCACTATCTGCGCGGACAGTTTTATCTCCACCGCCAGAACAGAGATGATAATGAGGCTGCCATCATGGCTCTGGAGCGCGCCGTGGCCGCCGACCCGACCTTTGCCGCCGCCTCTGCGGAGTTGGCCCAAGCATACGTCTGGAAGCTTTTTTTATTCGCCCCGGGCGAGGAGCAGTGGGCGGAGAAGGCTTTCGTGGCGGCGGAGAAAGCGCTCGCGTTAGACCCGGACTCAGCTGTGGCCTATCTGGCCCATGGCCGCCTGCTCTGGACGCCCGCCAACCGTTTCCCTCACGAGAAGGCCATTCGGGAATACCGCCGCGCGCTTGAGTTGAACCCGAGTTTGGATGAAGCGCGAAATCAACTCGCGCTCGTCTATTGTCACATCGGGGCTTTTGACGAGGCGCTTCAAGAATCGCAGGAAGCGGTCACGACCAATCCCAACAATAACTTGGCACAATTCCGAATCGGCGAGACTCTAAATTTCCAAGGGAAGTATGAGCCGGCTCTGTCCGTGCTGCGCGCCATTCCTCAGGAAGTTAATCCGGCGCTGGTCGGACACCACATTGCTTGGTCTCTCTTCAATCTCGGGAGGAAAGAAGAGGCGTCCGCCACGCTTGAGCAACTCTTAAGAGATTACCCGGAGGACAGTGGCGGCCTCTTTACCAGCGTGCAGGCGGTACTGGCAGCTTCGGCCGGGCAAGAACGCATGGCGGAGGACAAAATTAAGTCGGCTGTAGCAAAGGGGAAGGGATTCGGTCACTTTCATCATACGGCCTATCACATCGCCTGTGCCTATGCGCTGATGAATAAACCTGAGCCGGCCATCAAGTGGTTGGAGGTAGCGGCCGAGGACGGGTTTCCGTGCTACCCGTTGTTCGAGAGAGATCCCAATTTGGATAACCTTCGACAAGATGCCCGCTTCGTCACGTTCTTGGCGAAGCTGCGGCAGCAGTGGGAGTATTACAAGACCACTTTGTGATACAGCGTCGTTCACTTGAATCCGCGATCACGGACAAGAATAAGGCGCGGGGTTGCGAACCGACTCCTTAAACCACCGACAGTAAGTCGTCGCGGCTTCAACCTCACCTTCGTCAAAAAGATACTGCACCAACAATCCAGATGAACGCCGCTGTAAGAGGTGAGAGCAGTCAATGATTGCGCTTTGCGCGCGCCGTTTCACGGTGCCGGCTTCCGCGAGAGACTGTTGTAAATCGTCTCGATCCAGCGTGCGGTGTTGACGAAGCCGCGGCCCCATTCGTCCCACTCGGCGGGCAGTCCGGCCGACTTGATCTGTTCGAGCGTCTTACCGGCCTGCATCTGCTTGCGAACGATCTCGGTCGTCTCGACGAGCGCCCGGTGAAAGTTTTTGAGATCGGCGACACTCGCCAGCGCGCCGTGGCCGGGGATGATCTTCACGCCCGCCGGGACGCGCGCGATCACGTCGGCGACATTCTTCGCGTAGCCCTCGACGCTGCCGCCGCTATTGAGATCGACGAACGGGAAGCGGCCGTTGAAGAAGTGGTCGCCCATGTGGACGACGTTCGCGCTCGTAAAGAAGATGATGCTGTCACCGTCGGTGTGGCCGCGCGGAAAGTGCAGCGCGCGAATCTCCTCGCCGTTGAAATGGACCGAAACCGACTCGGCGAACGTGACGACCGGCAGCGCCTCTTTCGGCGACGGCGAGACGGTCTCGCCCAGTATCTTTTGCTCGGTCGCCAAGCGGCGGCGGACGTTCTCGTGCGCGATGATTTTGGCCTCGCGGCCGAACTCCTTGTTGCTGCCGGTGTGATCGCCGTGGTAGTGGGTGTTCAAGACGAACTCCAGTTTCCCCGGATTGATCTGTTTGAGCGCCGCGCGAATTTTGTCGGCGAGCGGCGCGAATTGATCGTCCACGATCAGGATGCCGTCCGGCCCGGCCGAGACGCCGATGTTCCCGCCCGCGCCCTCGATCATGTGGACGTTGCCGGCGACGTGCGTCGTTTTCATCTGCACACTGGAGAAATCCTGCTGCTGCGCGCGCGCCGCCGACGCCGCGAGCAGGCAAACGATGACCGCCGAGAACGGAACCAGACGCTTCGACATGCTATGCTCCTCTACTAATGGTGTGCGAAGTGGGGTTGAAAGCCGTGAGCCAAACAGTAAACTTTACCGCGGTCGCCCGTCAACGACAGGGAGAAGGCAAATGATGAACGATGAATGATGAATGAGCCGAAGTAGCCAGTAGCCAGTAGGGATTGACGCGGGCGGCGGTTGGTCACGGCCCCCGCGCTGCCTTTCCCGTGG
>JBOGOY010000362.1:0-5058 GCA_050748185.1 Pyrinomonadaceae bacterium | reverse complement strand
CGCGAATCTCTTCGCGCGCCGGCGCGAGCGTCTGGCGCGGGTCTCCGTTGGTGCGGACGAGCAGCGTCATCTCGGCGCTCTGGCGTTGCCCGTGCGGGAGGTAGAAGAACGGCAGCGGCGCTTCGCCCAGCGTGTTGTACTTGCCGTCGCGCGCCACGCCGACGATCTCCAGAAACGGCCCTTCCGCGCCGGAAACGCTGATCCGCTGGCCGAGAGGATTCTGGTCCGCGGCGTAGAAGCGGCGGATGAAACTTTCGTTGACGACGACGACGCCCGGCGCTCCCTCCACGTCTCGCGGTGTGAAGTCGCGACCCGCCAGCAGGTTGATGCCCATCGTCTCGAAGTAGCGCGTGCCGATGACGTTGAAATCAACTTCCCTGTCTTCGCCGGGGCGTCGCTCGTACCCTTCGACGTGAATGCCCGAGCGTTGACCGCTGAAGCCGAGCGGCACGACCTCCGCCAGCGTCGCCGAGCGCACGCCCGGCAAGCCCTCGACCCGCTCCAAGAGTTGCCCGTAGAACTGCCCCGACTGCGCCTCGTCGTAGCCTTGAATCTTGATCTCCGGCGTCATCAACAGCACGTTCTCGGCGCGAAAGCCGGGATTGATGCTCTGCGCGTTTTGCAGGCTGTGCAGAAAGAGTCCCGCGCCGATGAGCAGCACCAGCGAGAGCGCGATCTGCGCGATGACGAGCAGGTTATGCAGGCTGTAACGGCGGCGGCGGCCCGCGGAGTCGGCGGCAAGACCCACGTCCTTCAACGCGGGCATGACGTTCGAGCGGGTGGCTTGCAGCGCGGGCGCGAGGCCGAAGATCAATCCGGTGAAAATTGACAGGCCGAGCGCGAAGGCGAAGACGCGGAAGTCCGGTGCGAAGTCGAGCGCGAGCGGCACAGGCGTCGGCGGCGTGTAGGACGTGAGCAGATCAACCACCCACAGCGAAACGAGGATGCCCGCCGTGCCGGCCACGAGTGCGAGCAACACGCTCTCAGTCAGCAACTGTTGAATCAGACGCCGGCGGCTCGCGCCGAGGGCGAGGCGGACGGCGATCTCTTTGCGCCGCACGCAGGCGCGCGCCAGCAGTAGGCTGGCGACGTTGGCGCAGGCGATCAAGAGCACCAGCCCGACGACCACCGTTAGTAATCCGGCGACGCCGAAGACCGCCGTGCTGATCTGCGGCGGCACTCTCGACTCGCTTTCCGAGAGCAGCGACAAACGCCGGCCTTCGCCGCGGACGTTCGTCCACTGCTCCGCGTAAGCCGCCTTTAGGTTATGTGCCAGCACGTCCAGACCGGACTGCGCCTGCGCCGTCTCGATCCCCGGCTTGAGGCGGCCGAGCACGAACAGCCCGCGGTTGCCGCGCGATGCTAACGCCTCGGCTTCGCCCGCCGCCCGCGCCTGCATGTTGACGGGCACGAAAATGTCGGGGCTGAGGCCAAGGATCGTGCCGGCGAAACCGGGCGGCGTGATGCCGGCGACGGTGAACGGTTGACCGCCCAGCACGATGGTCTGGCCGACGAGCGCGGAGTCCGAGCCGAAGCGCCGCTGCCACAAGCCGTGGCTGACGACCACGATTGGCGGCGCGTCTGGTTGTTCGTCTTCTTCGAGCGTGAACGTGCGCCCGCGCGCCGCGCTCACGCCGAGCACGTTGAAATAGTTGCCGGTGACGACGGCGCTCAAAATCCGCTCCGCCTCGCCGCCGACGCTCATGCTCATCGGCCTGACGGTGTGTGCCGCCAGATCGTCGAACGCATTCGTTTGCTGACGAATATCGACGTAGTCCGGGTAGGACGAAGCGCCGTAGAGCGGCCCGCTATAATCGCTCGTGTAGAGCGCGACGAGTCGCTCTGGCGCTCGCACTCCGCGCAGCGGGCGGAACAGCAAGCCGTTGACGATGCTGAAGACGCCGACGTTCGCGCCGATCCCCAGCGCCAGCGAAATGACGGCGATTAAGGTGACGCCCTTGTTCTTCAGCAGCATCCGCGCACCGTAGCGCACGTCCTGAAAGATGTTTCCCATCGCCCGCCTCCTCGCCGATCGTCAACCGTCGTTCACTCGACCTTCAACACCACGAAAGTCAGATCGTCATGCTGCGGGGTTCCCGCCGACCATTCGCGCACGCGCTCGACGAGGAGTTCGCGCACCTCTTCCGCCGACAGGTCGGCGCAACCGGCGAGCGCTTCGCGCAAACGCTCTTCGCCGAACTCTTCGCCTTCCGTGTTGAGCGCTTCGGTCAAGCCGTCGGTGTAGGCGACGAGCAGATCGCCCCTCCACATGCGGATCGTTTCCTGCTCGTAATCCCATTCCTCGAAGACGCCGAGCACCGGCCCGCCCGCGCGCAACTCTCTGAACTCCGAACGCTCAGAGGAGAACTCTTCAGCGCCAAAGTCGGCGGCCGTCGCCACCACCAGCGCGCACGCGCCGGCGGCGATCGAGTTGCCCTGCCGTGCGCCGATCAAGCCACCGAGGCGCGGAGTCAGGCGGAGATAGTGCTTGGTCCCGACGGGCGTCTGCGCCGTGCGGTGTTGCCCGGCCGCTCTCAAGAGCAAGGGCGGGTTGTGCCCGGCGTTGACGTAGCTGAGGGTCCGCGTGCGATTGTCGAACTGCGCGTAAAAGAAAGTGACGTAACTCGCCGCGCCGGTCGATTGATACACCAGCCGGTTCATCGTCCGCACCAGCCCGGCCAGCGAATCGTTACCGCCCGTCGCCGCTGCCACAGCGCCCCGCGCCATTAACTGGCTCCGCAGAGAGGCTTGGACGTTGGACATCAATAGCGCCGCACCGATCCCTTTGCCCGCCACGTCCGCGATCGCCACTCCGGTTTGCTCTTCCCCGACCTGAAGGAAATCGTAGTAGTCGCCGCCGATGGCGCGGGCCGGCTGGCAGTAACCGGAGAGGCTCAACCCATGCGAGACGGGCGGGCGCTCTGGCAGCAGGCGTTGCTGCACTTCGCGCGCGAGCGCCAACTCGCGCCGCAGTCCTTCCTCGGAGGCCATCCGCTCGGCGAGCTTCGCGTTCTCGATGATGAACGCCAACTGGCTTGCCACCGACATCAGCATCCGCTTGTCGGCTTCCGAAAACTCCCGCCCGCCGCGGTGGCGTGGCCCCAGCGACAGGATGCCGACGAGCCGGCCCTGCATCGTGATGCCGAGCAGCAGCCGCGACTCGATGGCCGCAAGCGTCGCGCACTCACGCTCGCGGCGCTCGCGCCTCGCCGGATCGAATGAAGCGAGTGCCCGCCGCCACGTTTCCAGATCGCGCGCAGTGACATTCATCGGGGCCGTCAGGTTTCGCAAACGTTTGACGACCAGCGCGTCTTTCGCCAACACGTAACGCCGGGCCGGCGCGGGTTGGTCCGGCACGTCGCTCGAATGGCCTTCCCCCTGCCCGGAAGTGAGGCCCGCGCCGGAGACGCGACACACGTAATCGCCGGTGTTCTCGTCGCGCACGAAAATCGCGACGTGAGGGGTGCCGAGCGCCGCCGCCATCTCCTTGACGGTCAACTCGTAAAGCTGTCTGATGTTCGTCGCCCCGCGCGCCGCTTGACCGAGATCGAAGAGGATGCGTCGTTCGTCATAACGGCGCACGGCGAAGCGCTGGCAAAGCGTCCTGTACTGCTTGCGGAAGATGTGTTTGATTCCTCTCATTCGCGCACCTTGCTCGACTCACGCCTTTCTCTCCGCCCTTGACTCATGCCGCCCGATTCGGCGACTCAATTAATGCCGCGACTTCCGGCTGTTATAACTTGAAGCCGCTCTCTTCCAGTTCCTCCACTGCCTTCGGGTTGCGGTCTTCTTCGACTACCTGCCCGTCGAAGAGATGGAACGTCCGGTCGGCATACTCCGCATAGCGCGGATCGTGCGTCACCATGCACACCGTCGCCCCGCCCGCGTGCAACTCGCGCAACAGCCCCATCACCGCCTCCCCGTTCGACGAATCCAGATTCCCCGTCGGCTCGTCCGCCAGCAATATCGACGGGTTGCCCGCCACCGCCCGCGCCACCGCCACCCGCTGCTGCTGACCACCCGAAAGCTGCGACGGATAGTGCTTCATCCGGTGCGACATCCCCACCTTGAGCAGTGCCGCCTCGACCCGCTCTCGCCGCTCCGCCCCCGACAAGTCGCGATAAGTCAACGGCAACTCCACGTTCTCGTACACCGTCAGGTCGCCGATCAGATTGAAGGCCTGAAAGATGAACCCGATCTCTTTGTTGCGGATGCGGGCGCGCTGCGAGAGCGACAGCTTGGCGACCGGTTGGCCGTTGAGCGTGTAGCTGCCGTCGCTGGGCGAATCCAGCAACCCGAGGATCGAGAGCAGGGTGGATTTGCCACAGCCCGAAGGACCGGCGATCGAGACGTACTCGCCCCGCCGGATGTCCATGTGGATGCCCGACAGGGCGTGGGTTTCGACCTCGTCCGTATAAAACACTTTACGGACGTCTTCCAGCCGAACCAGCGACTCGCTCGATGCGCTCATCTTGTCTCCTTGAGTAACTTGTTTGAATAGCGAATGATCAACGACGCGCCGCTGCTGCTGTGTGTCCCAGTCTTCGCGCCATTCCCGATTCACGATTTGCATATTTCCGATCGTTAATTCAGACGCAGACGATCGACGCCGTCCCACTGCGAAGTGTCCGAGAGAATCACTTCGTCGCCTTCGCGCAACCCTTCCAAAATTTCGATGGTGTTGACGGAACTGCGTCCCAGCCGGACGGTGACGCGCGCGGCCGACTGGCCGCCCTCTTCGAGGCGGAACAGCCCGACGCTGCTGCCCTGCGCGCCGCCGAACGAAGGGCGGCCCACGTAGAGCACGTTATCAAGCCGTTCAAGTTCGACCGTGCCGTCAACGCTGAGGTCGGGTCGCGCGCCCTGCGGCAGCGCGCCGTCAAGGCGGACATCAACCGTCACGGTCCCGTTCTGCGCCGCCGGATCGATCCGCGAGACGCGGCCGGGAACCACCCCGCTACTGCGCGTATCGACGGCGACGGGTTGGCCGAGTTGGATGTCTTTAGCCTGCGTCTCGGGGATTTGCAGCGCGGCCTTGAGGCTCGAAGGATCGGCCAC
>JBOGOY010000361.1:0-5067 GCA_050748185.1 Pyrinomonadaceae bacterium | reverse complement strand
AAGAGCGACGTGTCGGCCATTGGGCAGTAGTCCTTTCAAGAAATGTTTGGCGACAAATCTTGTCAAGGATAGCGGCACGGTGGCCTTTTATGCACTTTCAAAGATCATTTTTTGTCCTGTACTGAACAGAAAGCCTTAGAGTGCATTTCAACGTGCCTTCTTCTAGCTTCACGTATAAGTAAATCGCATGAGGGCCGGGATTGTCTGGGGTATTAATAAAAACACAGAAGTGATTTGGGATTTCAGAGAACACCCCGCCTACTCCCGCGCCTTTATACTGCTTGACGTTAATCCTATTTCTCCCTCCAAAGCGAGTTGCGTTTTCATGTGCAACGTGAGCCTGCACTGTCGAAATTAAGGTATCCATGTTTAGCTTAGCGGGAATCATATCAATATCTGGCGGACCAATTCAATAAGCAGGTAATAGATCATTATTAGAGACAGTAGGATTATATTCCTTCGAAAAGCGAGGATATCCAACCCGCATTTCGTGAAAGGAATGCTAAGCGGTACGTCAGCGGCTCCGCCGCCTGATGTGCGGGAAGGCTGTGCCTTCCCGGTCAAAGGTTTTTTATTTTTGTGAGAGGCTGTGCCTCGAACACAGAGGCGGAGCCTCCCCAAAAGGTAAAGGCCACATGACGGGAAGGCAGAGCCTTCCGCACATCGAGCGGCACAGCCGCAAAACGCACTTCAGTCGAACCCGCCTTTAATTACGACTCAAAGAGTTAAGTCAAGTTTACTGTTCGGGGCTTTCGACGAGCCGCAGTTCGTTGGTGAGCCGTTTGCGCCCGCCCGCGTCGGTTTCGACCCGCGTGGTCGTGGCGGCGCGCGGCGGCCGGCCGGCCGGCAGTTGCGGGACACGCACCGCAGGCGGCGGCGCGCCTGTAAGAGAGGCGTCGTATGCAGTGATTTCAACCGGCGTCGCGACCTGTTCGCCCGCAGGCGTCTGTTCGTAGGCGAACAAGGCGAGCGCGTCCTTGTGCGTGTAGCACTCGAAGCCGGGCGCGAGCGCGTCGGTGACGGCGATGCGCTGGCGGCGCGGGCAGGAGGGCGACGCGCGCAGGCCGGTTTCGGGATCGATCTCGACGAACCTCACCGAGTCAGGCCGCACGAACGCCCCGCCGCCGGCCAACTCGGGCCGCAACTCCAGAGCTTCGCGCATGAACTCCTGCCAGACGGGCAGCGCGCTCTCGGCCCCGGTGAGTCCGAGTTGCTGGTTGTCGTCAAACCCGACCCAGACGACGCACACGAGGCGCGGCGTATAGCCGGCGAACCAACCGTCGCGCGAGGTGCCGGTTTTGCCGGCGATCTCCGTCTGCTTCGCCAGATCGCGCGCGGTCCGCGCCGTGCCTTCGCGGATCACGTCGCCGAGCATGTCTGTGATGATATAGGCCGTCGAGGGCCGGATGCTTTGCTCTTGCGGGCGCGCGACGAGATCGCCGATCAGTTCCGAGCCGTCGCCATCAAACGCGCGTGTGACCGCGAGCGCGGGCGCGCGCACGCCGCCGTTCGCAAAGGCCGTGTAGGCCGAAGCGATTTCGAGCGGCGTCGCCTCGGTCGTGCCGAGCGCGAGCGCCGGGTAAGGTTCGGGCCGCTTCAGGCCGAACGCTCCGGCCAGCGCGGCGACACGATTGAGCCCGGCGCGCAAAGCGACATCCACCGTCACGACGTTGAGCGAGCGGACCAGCCCCTCGCGCAGCGTGACATCACGCATCGAGTAGCCACCGCCGTAGTTGGCCGGCCGGTATTTGGCGCGGCTGTCGTAGGTAAACTCGCGCGGCGCGTCGGCAAAAGTCGCGACCGGCGAAAGCCCGCCTTCCAGCGCGGCGGCATAGACGAAAGGTTTATAGACCGAGCCGGGCTGGCGGCGCGCGTCCGACGCGCGGTTTAGTTGCGACTCGCCGTAATGGCGTCCGCCGACCATCGCCAGCACGTGCCCGTTCGCGGCGTCGAGCGCGACGAACGCCGCCTGCGGCTTGGTCCCCTTCTTCGCATAAACCTTCTCCAGCTTGGCGAGTTGGCGGCCGATCGCTGCTTCGGCCAGTCGTTGCAGGTCGAGATCGATCGTCGTCTGGACGCGCAGGTTGCGTTCGTCCAGCCCGCCGCCGCCGTGCGAAGCGAGTTTCGCCTCGACCAGCCGGTTAACGTGATCGACGAAGTAGGGCGCCGTCGCCTCGTCCGCGCCGGTGAAGGGCGCGAGCGCGAACGCCTCGCGCCGCGCCGCGTCGGCCTGTTCACTTGAGATCGAGCCGTCGCGCAGCATCGCGTCGATGACGGTGTCGCGGCGGGCGCGGGCCTCTTCCGGGTAGCGGTCGGGCGCGTAGCGGTTGGGGCTGCGGATCATGCCGGCGAGCGTGGCTGCCTCAGCGAGCGACAGGTCTTTCAGTTCCTTGCCGAAGAAGACGTGCGCTGCCTGTCCGACGCCGCGCACCGCGAACGTGCCGCGCTGGCCGAGGTAAATCTCGTTGCAGTAGAGCGCGAAGATGTCTTCTTTCGAGAGGCGGCGCTCCAACGCGGCGGCGAGCATCGCCTCGTTGTACTTGCGTCGGAGTGTCTTCTCGTGTGTCAGGTATGTGTTCTTGACGAGTTGCTGCGTGACGGTCGAACCACCCTGCCGCCTCATCTCGACACTGGTCCCCACGCCCACCCAACTGAGCAGCGCACGTAACATCCCGGTCGGGTCGACGCCATCGTGCTCGAAGAAGCGCCGGTCCTCGATGGCGAGAATCGCCTTAACGAGATGTGGCGGCAGGTCTGTGTAGGAGAGGGCGCGGCGCTCGCCGTTTTTGACGGCGGCGTGATGCGTCAGGGCTTCCGGCTCGAGCGTGAACGAGTCGAGCGCCGCGCCGGCCTCCGCAACGATGTGCTCGATGCGCCCCTTGCGGTCGAAGCTGACGCGGACCACTTCGGGCGCGTTCGCCGCGTCCTCCGACTGGTCCCCTTCAACCGCGCCGCGCCGCGGGCGAATCTCGACGAAATTGGTCCCTTGTGTGAACCCGCCGCTCCAGACGTTGCTGGCGGCGCGCTCGACGTAACCGGCGCGGCCGAGCGCCTCGACGAGTCGCTCGCGCGAGTAAGCTTGGCCGGGACGCAATACCCGCGGCGCGGCATAGAGGCCGGCGCGGCTCGTCAAATAGCCGGCGGCCAGACGCTCGTCAACTACTCGGGCGGCGGCGTGGTACGAATAGCAAAGGAATCCTGCGAAGGCGGAGAGTGCGACGAGTGTGGCGGCGGCGAAAGCCCTTCGTAGCCGGTAGGAGCGGCGGCCTTCGCGCGCTGCGGTGCGGACCTGCTTCCGCGCGCTCGCGAAGCGCGGCAAACGGCGGCGCGGTTCGTGGATTGATTTCACCTCAATCGTCATCTGCACCTCTCGGCGACTCACCGCCCGGCCGCTATACTTATCAGAAATTGGTCCCCGACCAGTTTTATTTCGAGCACCCGCCAGCCCGTTACGAGGCGCGGCCCAAAAGCCCTATGTATCCTTCGTGTGGGTTAGTTAAATGACTAATCGGCGGCGGATTCTTCTATGCACTCAACGCGCGGCCTCCGACGCAGCGGCAACCTCTAACGACTCTTGCGCGGCGACCCCTTGCCCGGCGGCGCTTTCGGAATCTGTGCCAGCCAATTGAGAGAGCGCTGCCGTCGAAACGGCAAACGCGATCAGCACCGAGACGATGGCAATCAGTTGGATAAAACAGCTAGCTACTTGTTTCATGTTCTCTTCTCTTCTTTAATCACGCCGTCGCTTTGGGCAATGGTCGTGCCAGCCCGCTTTGCTCGTCGCGGAAGACCGCGTGCGGCGACGATAAGTGAGGGGAAGATACGTGTTTCGCTTCAGTCTCAACGATCCGGTCAAGTTTTGTCAGGGGGTGAAGGGATTAAAGTGCGACGGCTTTCGGTACGGGCTTCGAGTGCTGCGAGAGGGGGAGGATGTTTGGAAAGCGTGCGCTGAGAGCGTTTCACTTTCCCATGGCTAAACCCTTACGACAAGCGGCGCGCTGCCGGCAGCGCAAGGGCTGTTGCTTGCAAGCTCGCGTCAGCAAGCTAAGGGGCTCTCAAGGCGCTCAACCTCGAGCGAAGACGCAGGTCTTTAGAGGACGCAGGTCTTTATTCGCGCTCGCGCGCTCATGGCAGGCAAGATGCCCGCGCCCCCGGCATAGAGCGGCGTGGTTCTTACTCAGCTAAGTGCGATGAAGATGACGGGCAATCTCAGGCGGGTGCGGCGCGATTACCGCGACGACGGAGACGTTGAAACCACGAGGGGCGTTCTTCTTCGGCCGGCGTGGGCGGCCGAGGCGCGACGAGCACTTTGATTCGCTCCAAGGCTTCGCGGGCCGCCTCTTCACCCGCCTTGAGCAGTTCGTCTGAACGCCCCACCTCGTCCCAGCGGATGTGACCGACCTTTGGCGTGATGACGAGATCGGCCTCGCGCCACTGGCCCATCGCGACCGTGCGCTGGACGACGAGCATCGACTGGAACAGTACGCCGATGACTGATTGCGGCGGTCCTAAGAACTTCGCCCCTTCGGCGTTTACGTCCACCGCGATCACGACCTCCGCGCCGAGTTCGCGGGCCGCCGCGGACGGCACGTTGGCGACCAGCCCGCCGTCCACCAGTTGCCGCCCCTCCGTGTCGGTGACGGGCACATACCAGCCGGGCACGGCGCAACTGGCGCGGATCGCGAAAGCGATGTCGCCCTTGTCGCGCAAAACGACGGCCGCGCCGCTGTGCAGATCAGTGGCGACGGCGGCGAACGGCGTCGCCAAGTCCTCGAAGCGCGTCACGGGCAGACGCCCGCGCAGGAATTCCTCCATCCGCGCGTTGGACTGGATGCCGAGGCGCGAGAAGGCGAGACGGCCAAAGTCGCGCCAGCGCATCGAGCGGCTGAGTTCCTCCATCTCCGCGACGCTCAGGCCGGCGGCGAACCCGCCAGCGACGATCGCCCCCGCGGAAGTCCCGGCCACACAGTCCACCCGGACGCCGGCTGCAAGCAGCACCTTCAGCACGCCGACGTGCGCGACGCCGCGCGCCGCGCCGCCCGAGAGCGCCAACCCGACGCGCGGGCG
>JBOGOY010000360.1:0-5070 GCA_050748185.1 Pyrinomonadaceae bacterium | reverse complement strand
CTGCATGACGTGACGCTCAGCGCCAAGAAGGGCGAGAGCAAAAAAGGCAAACACGTCGCCCACAAGGACGTGATGACGACGCTCAAGGCCATCAACGAACCACACCGGACGGCAGACGAGAAAACGTCGGCCGGCGATGACTCGTACCCGACAGACGGCGCTTAGGCACGGACAGACGACTCGACGCACATCTCTTTTGTTTTATGAAGACACTACTGCTCCTGCGACACGCTAAGTCGAGTTGGGACGATCCCGCGCTCCGCGATTTTGACCGACCGCTCAACGCGCGCGGTCACAAGGCCGCACCGCTGATGGGTTGGTACCTGCGGCAGCGGCAGATCGAGTTGTCGCTCGTCGTCTGCTCGCTCGCGCAGAGGGCCAAAGAAACCGCCGAACTTTTCTTCGCCGCCGCCCGACTGAACCACGTCGAGTTGCGCTTTGACGCACGCATTTACGACGCCGCGCCCTCCGACCTGATGCGCGTCATCTCGGAATTCGATGACGGCGCTGAATGCGTGCTGCTCATCGGCCACAACCCCGGCCTCGAAGAGATACTCCAACGCCTCACCGGCGAATTTCGCCGGATGCCGACCGCCTCGCTCGCTCACATCGAACTCGATCTCGCACACTGGGCGGAGACGCGCGAAAACGTCGGCCGTCTTAATTGGCTTAAGCGCCCTAAAGAATTGCAGGACGAGTAACGGGCGACGGGCGACGCTTTCAACTAAGCCTATCTCAATACTCCATGCGCGCCGGCCGAGTCGCCCCCGGCCGCCAACCTGACAACGAAAGCACACACATGAACCACGAACCCTTTCTGGTCCCCCCCGGCAAAAAGATTCGCCTCAAGGATTACGATCCGGCTTTTACCGGCAAGTACAAGGAGAAGTCCGAAGCGCAGACGAAGCTCAAGGAAGACATCGGGCGGCTGGCGGAGTATCAGGACATGCTCTACGCGCAGAACAACCACGCGCTGCTCATCGTCCTGCAGGCGATGGACGCGGCCGGGAAAGACGGCACCATCCGCCACGTCATGTCCGGCGTCAACCCGCAGGGCACGCAGGTCTTTTCTTTCAAGACGCCTTCGGCCGAGGAACTCGACCACGACTTCCTCTGGCGCAGCATGAAGGCGCTGCCCGAGCGCGGCCGCATCGGTATCTTCAACCGCTCTTATTACGAGGAGGTGCTGATCGTCCGCGTCCACCCGGAAATTCTTAACTTCCAGCAACTCCCGGCTGAAATCAAAGACAAACAGATCTGGAAGCGCCGCTTCGAGGACATCAACAATTTCGAGCAGTATCTCGTCCGCAACGGCGTCCACGTTCTGAAATTCTTCCTCCACGTCTCGAAAGCGGAGCAGAAGCGGCGCTTCCTTGCGCGCATCGATACGCCCGCGAAGAACTGGAAGTTCTCGCTCGGCGACGCCAAAGAGCGCGGCCACTGGGACGACTACATGGACGCCTACGAGGACGCCTTCAACCACACCAGCACCGAGCACGCGCCGTGGCACATCATTCCGGCGGATCACAAGTGGTTCACGCGCGCCGCGGTCGCCGACATTATCATTACCAAGCTGAAGTCTCTCGATCTCAGCTACCCGGTCGTCAGCGCAGAGCACCGAACGAACCTGCTTCAGGCCAAAGAGGTACTTGAAAATGAGCCGGAGGGAAAGAAGGGGTAAGTGATAGTTGCTGGCCCGCCTTCATTCGCGGGCGGTCTGTTTAACCTGATCGAGGAGAAAGCGAATGATCGTCGAAGGCTTCGATAATGCGTGGCACGTCCTCAGACATTGGCGACAGCGCGGCCACGAGTGCTTTACGCTTGAAGCTCAGGGGCGTATTCCCTTCCCGTCCCCTTGCGCGTTTGAAGACATACCGGCCGGGGCCGTCGCCGGCGTGGACTACCTGCCGATTCCGCCCTTAGCCGAGCCGGCCGCCGGCGATAACCCACACCCCGAGCGCACGTTCACCGCCGCCGAGATCATTCTCGCCACCGCCATCGCCGAAGGGTGGGAGCCGATGATCAGTGATGGATGATGAACGCGGAATGATGAATGTAAAGCAGCTTGTCTTTCATTCATCGTTCATCATTCCGCATTCATCATTTAGAGCAACTCTCCACGCAACACCGTCACGGCCTGCCCGCCGAGCAGCACGCGATCACCCGCGACACGGACGCGCACTACGCCTCCGCGCGCCGACGCTTGGAAGGCGGTGAAGGAATCTTGGCCGAGACGCGACTGCCAGTAGGGACCGAGGCAGCAGTGAGCCGCGCCCGTCACCGGGTCTTCGTCAATGCCCGCGCCCGGCGCGAAGTAGCGCGAGACAAAATCGAACTCGGGCGTCGAAGATTTGGCCGTCACGATCACGCCTTGCAGCCCGGTCTGCTTCATCGCCTTGAAGTCCGGCGCGAGGCCGCGCACGGCCTCTTCGGATTCCAGTTCCGCGATGTAATCATAAGTGGCGTGGCCGACGTAAGCCGGTTCGACGCCGAGGATCGCTTTGAGATCAAAGGGCGTATCTTCTTGCGCCGGTTGCTGCGTCCGGGCCGGAAAGTTAAGCTCGATCCACTGGCCGCGTTGTTCGGCCGTCAGCAGCCCGCTCTGCGTGTGAAAGCGCGCCTGCTCGCCTGCTGGCAGGTGGCCTTCTTCCCACAGGACGTGCGCCGCCGCCAGCGTCGCGTGCCCGCACAAATCGACCTCCACGGTCGGCGTGAACCAGCGCAGATCATAGCCGCCGTCGGCGCGCCGGTTGAGGAAGGCGGTTTCGGATAAATTCATCTCGCGCGCCACGAGTTGCATCCATGGGGCATCACCGGCTTCAGGCAGGACGCAGACGGCCGCCGGGTTCCCTTTGAACGGCTCGCCTGTGAACGAGTCAACTTGTGTGATTCTCTGTGTCATCTCTTCACGTTTCCTTCGTCTGATTTTGAATGACCTGTTCGCGGAAAATCTTCAAGACTTCGCGTTTTGCGTCCGGCGGCAGTCCTTCCAAGCCTTCCGTGACTTTGAACTTTTGATTCACCCACCGACGGACCTTCGCGGCGTCGTAGCCCAACTCGCCCGCGCTCTGGAGGATTTCCCGGTCCAGACGCGCCGACAAATCCTCCGCTCCGCCGTCGGCCGCCGCGTCAGGCGCAGGGGGCGGAAGCGCGGGAGCCCGATTCGCCTCGTCGGGCGGTTTTCGCGCGGCCTTCTGCATCTCCTCGCGGCTCGCGATGCCGCGCCTCACTTCAAACCCGAGTAAGGCGAGCGCCCGACCCACGGCGCTGGTTTCGGCCACCTCGATGTAGCTGGTTTTTTGGACGTGGCCGGAATCTTTGTACTCGTAAGCGTGCCCGGTCGCGGCAGGCACGGCGTCGTCCGCATGCCGGTATATTTCCGCCCGGATCAAGACAAACCCACTCTCCCGGTCATGTTCGGCAATGTGCGTCATCACGCGGCCCTCGGAAAATCGACTGTAAAATTGTTCGATCCGCTCGGCCACCGGCACATAGTCTTCAAAGCGATCGTTGCGCGCTGGGGGTTGGCGTGACATCTCGAAGCCTCCTTTTGGTTGGACCATTGTTCAAAGTTATTCGGGAGTGAGTCCTTGGTCGGCCACACTCTACGCGGGGCCGCACGCTTTTTCAATCCACCGCTCCGCTCACACCTTCACCGCGGTGGCGTGGCAAATCGAGCCGCAAAAAGTCGTGCGCGAGGATCGTCTCGGGGAACACTTCGCGCGCCTGCCTGAGTAACTCTTCGGGGCCGACAGGGTTGCCGGGCATGTAACGGGGGCTGAGGTGGGTGAGCACGAGACGGCCCACGCCGGCTTCGCGCGCGACACGCGCGGCCGTCGTCGCCGTCGAATGTGTGCTGACGCGCGCAAGTTCAACGTCTTCGTCGGCGAAGGTGGACTCGTGGATCAACACGTCCGCGCCGAGGGCGAGCGCGACTGAACTGTCGCAATAAACCGTGTCGGTGCAATACACGAACGCGCGCCCTTTTTCGGGCGGCGCGCACAGTTGCGCGCCGTTGACGTGGCGGCCGTCGGCGAGCATGACGGATTCCCCGCGCTTGAGTTTGCCGTAGAGGGGACCAAACGGGATGCCGAGGGCCGCGGCGCGTTCGGCGTCGAAGCGCCCGGTACGGTCCTTTTCCGTCACCCGGTAGCCGAACGATGGCACGCGATGGCGCAGCGGCCGACAACTCACGATAAATTCTTCATCCTCGTACACCACGCCCTCCTGCACGGCGCTGGCCATGACCCGCTCGGAGAAGTCCGCGCGCGAGAGGCGGCTGCACGCGGCGACGTATTCCGGCAAGGTGCTCGGGCCGTAAACCTCAATCGGTTGGGCCTGCCCCGAGAGGCCGCAGGTGGCGAGCAATCCCATCAGGCCGTAGACGTGGTCGCCGTGCATGTGCGTGATGAAGATGCGGCTGATCTGGCTGGTCCGCAGGTCCGTGCGGAGAAACTGATGCTGCGTGCCTTCGCCGCAGTCGAAGAGCCAGACTTCTCCACGCTGCTCCAGACGGAGCGCGACCGCCGAGACGTTGCGCGTCCGCGTCGGGACGCCCGCACTGGTTCCTAGAAAAGTGATCTGCACAAACCCTCTAAATAGTGATGAGTGACAGGTGACAAGCAGGAGCGAAAAACAATGCATTTGACGTGAGCCGATGAGCCTTTTTCCCTCAACGCTTGCGGCCCCACGTTCATCCCAGCGTCGTGCCAAGCTCCTCCTGTCACCTGTTACTGTTTACCTGTCACTCTTGAGTAGTCTTTCGCTTCGGTATTCAAGCGTGAGTATAGACGGTTGAGGTCTTAACCGCAGCCATGGGCATAAACTCGAAATTGCTTTAGAAACATTCTGACGGTATGCAGGTGCAACGATCTGAACGGGACCAAACGCCGGGTGAAATCTCGCGCTCTGGCAATATCCGGCAATAGTTGCGAATCTTGGGCGGGGAAAATATTATGACTTGGGTGAGAAAATGTTCCTTGTCAGATTCGGATTTTGGTGTTAGAGTCCCCGGCCATCGCATCCTTCCCCCATGCGGGATGATGTGATCGTCGGGCCGAGAGCGTAGCG
>JBOGOY010000359.1:0-5072 GCA_050748185.1 Pyrinomonadaceae bacterium | reverse complement strand
GCGCTACGTCGCAGCGTGGCGCGTCGGAGGACGAAACGTCGCCGTGCTGAAAGCGTATGTGAGCGGTGATTACGAAGCGGCGCGGGCGAACGC
Organism: Pyrinomonadaceae bacterium; assembly: GCA_050748185.1. Taxonomy (GTDB): domain Bacteria; phylum Acidobacteriota; class Blastocatellia; order Pyrinomonadales; family Pyrinomonadaceae; genus JACCRA01. The sequence goes on along the minus strand of JBOGOY010000359.1, from coordinate 4,979 downwards.
GCGGGCGTTTGAAAGTCGTGGTCGGCTGCGGCTCGCGCAACTGCTCGGCGACAGCGACCGCCGCGGCGTGCTGGCCTTCGAGTGGCTTGAGGGGAAGCCGCTCAGTGGAATGATTTCCGCTCCTGACTTCGATCCGTCGGCAATCGCCACGGTGGGCGCGGCGCTCGTCGAATTGCACGCACAGCATCCGGGAAATCTCGTGCGCCTCGAACGCAAGACGGAAGCGGCGGGGTTGCTCCGATTGGCGCGCTGGATGGGCGATGTCTGGCCGCGCCTCGCGCATCAGGCTGACGATCTCGCCAGCCGGATTGCGGATCAACTGTTGGCCGCCCCAAGCGTATGCACGCCCATCCACGGCGACTTTTATGCACGGCAGGTCCTCGTCGCCGACGGCATGGCGGCAATTCTCGACCTCGACCGCGCCGCATACGCCGAGCCAGCACAGGACCTCGGAAAATTCATCGCTCACGTCGAACGGGATTCCCTGCGCGGCGACTTCTCCCCGAACCGCGCGGCGCAGATCAAGGAAGCCTTGCTCGAAGGCTACCGCCATAAAACCGGCAACTTGCTTCCCCGACGAATCAGATTACACACCGCCGCCGGATTGCTGCGACTCGCGCCAGAACCTTTCCGCTATCGCGAGCCGGATTGGCCTGAGCGAGCCAAAGCAATCATCGAGAGGGCAGAGCAGATTTTACGCAGAGGAGCGTTGGAAGATTGAACATCGCGCTGACAGATTCATTCGGCGTCACGGACGACGCGAAGCTACCTTTTCTGACACGGGCCATTGATCCCACCAAAGCCCGGCGACAACTTGAAGCGTGTCTTCGACCACGAATCGGCGCGGAAGGAAGTCTTCATCTGCTTGCGCTTCGCCTCGTGCGGCACAAACCCGGACGCCGCGCGCTCGTTGAGTACGACGTGCGCGTCGAGCGCGGCGGTGCGGCGGATGAAACCTTGATGCTGATCGGCAAGGCGCGCGCGCGCGGATTAGCCGGGCGCGACTTTCAACTGCAAACGGCGCTCTGGCAAAGCAATTTCGGGCCGGACAGTGCGGACGGTATCTGTGTGCCTGAGCCGGTCGGCATCATCCCAGATTTTCAGATGTGGCTCCAGCGCAAAGCGCCGGGCGTGCGGGCGACAAGTTTACTGGCACAGTCGGGCGGCGCGGCGCTCGCCGCGCGCATCGCGGAGGCCGCGTGGAAGATTCACCGGCTGGGCGTGCCCGTCGCGCGTCGCCACGCGATAGCGGATGAACTCCGAATTCTGCACGAACGCCTGGGCCTCTTGATGTCGGAGAGGCCGGATTTAACCGCTCGGCTGAAGCGCGTCCTCGCAGCCTGCGACCGCTTAGGAGCGTCGCTGCCGGAACCAACTCGGCGCACGATCCACAGGGATTTTTACCCGGATCAAGTACTCGTCGCCGACATGCGGCTGTACCTGCTCGACTTCGATCTCTACTGCGAAGGCGACCCCGCGCTCGACATCGGAAATTTTCTAGGGCATGTCACGGAGCAAAGTCTGCGCGCGACGGGCGACCCTCGCGCGCTACGCGATGTGGAGGAAGCGTTCGAGAAGCGTTACGTGGAGTTGGCGGGTGAGCGCGTGCGTGCAGATGTGCGCGCCTACGCGACATTGTCTTTGGTGCGTCACATTCACTTGAGTACGCAGTTCGCCGAGCGGCAACACCTGACGGAAGCGATCTTGGAATTGTGCGAGCGTCGGCTCTTGTAGATTACCGATTGCGGATTTTGGATTGAGGGAAATCCGCATTCCGCAATCGGGGCCGTCGCCGCGATGGGAGGAATTATGAAAAGCGCAGTTTTAGTTTTACTCGTTCATCTCTTTTGCGCCGGTGCTGTGAGCGCGCAGGTCACGACCCATCCTAGTACCACTTCGCCCGCCGACAAGCCGAGTGACAAGCGCCCGCCGGTAGCCAACGAGCGCGAATCGCTGACACCGCCGCGCCAATGGGCGTTCTACGTGACACTGGCGAACGTCTTCGACTCGAATGTTAACCGCGACGAAGACAAAATCAGATCTTTCGGGGCGGTCGGGGGCGTGGGCCTCTACTATCGCAATCGCGCTGAGGATCCGACTTTTGAATTCAACTATGAGGTAGGTCAGCACCGTTTTTCGGGGACAGATCGTTGGAACCGCACGAGCCACAAATTTTTGGCTTCGCATGAGCGCGAATTAAGTCGCCGCTTCACTGCGGAGACGACCGGCGAAATCTCGCTCAAAGGCTCGACGGAAGACCGCGATCTCACCGACAGCTATAACGCGGAGCAGGTATTGGAATACCGCATCACCCGCCGTCACCGGCTCAACTTGAGCGGCGTCTTTCGCCACCGGCGCTACGAAGACGATCCGGAACGCAATGCCATCAATCTCTACGCCGAGGGCGGATACGAGCAGCGTCTGCGCGGCAACCGGAGTTTGGAAATGAGTTATCGCTACGAGACGAACGACGCGCGCAGCACACGCCATGACTACATTCGCCGAACTTTCGGCGCGGAGTTCACCACGCCGCTCACACGCGGAGGACGCCTTCAGATGGAGGCACGCTACCGCCCGCGCAGCTATATCTCACGCCTCGTCGAAGTGGATGATGATGATCGGGAAGAACTCCGGCGCGACCGGACGTGGACTTTCGGGGCCGAATGGAGGCGACCCGTCTCGCGGGGACTGGAACTCGGGCTGCTTTACCACTTCGAGACGCGCTCATCCAATGACCCGGATCGAAACTACAAGTCACACCTGACGGCAATGACCCTCACCTACCGCTGGTGGAGATAGCCCCGCGCCGGTGAAAAGGCGACCCGCGAGAACCCCGGCTCGTTAAGCCACCCCCATCGCTCCCATCTCTCCGGCATCTGTGGGAGAACCGGTCAGATGGAGGGTCTGCTCTGCGTACTCACGGGCGTGGCAACAGTTGGTGGTTACTCTCAGGTTCTCTGGCTAGGCCAATACATGGGCTTGTGGCACCAGAGTCACGCAACCTACAACACATCAATGCTAGGAGGCAGATTCCAAATACTGAACAGCATATTCATGCTCAGTGGTGAGGCGCAGCCTTATGTTGGCTAACACATCTAAGCGTCTGAAAGGCGGTAGAGAGCTAATCTTAAGATCCGCCACCTGAACAGTTACAAATTAGCCGGTCGGTAGCCCCGCACTTTAGTTCCCTGCCTTGGCCGAAGCAAGGGGGTCGTAGATCGGCAGGGTGAAACTAATCTTCGTGCCTTTACCGATCAGGCTTTCCACACGCATTTCTCCCGCTTGGGCCGCGACGAGCTGTTTGATGATAGCCAACCCTAAGCCGGCGCCGCCGGTGCCGCGTTGTCGCGAGGCGTCGGCACGGTAGAACCGTTCGAAGATGAATGGCGCGTCCTCGGGCGCGATCCCGCTTCCCGTGTCCTCTACCGCCAGTTCGAGCTGAGATTTTACGGGGTGTGCGCGAACTGTGATCTCCCCTCCGGGAGGTGTGTGTGTAATAGCGTTCGCGAGAAGGTTGCGGAGTATCTGACCGACACGCTCCGGGTCGGCGAACACGTCCGGGCAGTCATCAGGCACCTGCGTCCTGATGGTCGGCCCTCCGTCGTTAACGCGGTGCTGCATCGCGCTCACCGCCGACGCCACTTCGGCCATCACCGAAACGCGCCGCAGCTTGAGGCTGAGTTGACCGGCTTCGGCGAGGGCCAAGTCTTGCAGATCGTCGATCAGGCGGTTCAGGAGCATCGCCTCCTCGTGAAGCGAGTCGATCGCCGCGGGGGTGAGGCTGACGATCCCGTCCTGCACGGCCTCGATCTGGCAGCGGATGTTCGTCAGCGGCGTGCGCAGCTCGTGGGCGACATCGCCGATCATATTGCGCCTCAACTGCTCGGCGCGCGCCAGGTTGTCGGCCATCGCGTTGAAGGCGCGCGCGAGTTCGCCGATCTCGTCCCGGGATGAAGCCTTCACGCGCTGGCTCAGGTCGCCGCCCTCCATGCGCCGCGCCGCGCCCGTCAGCGCCTCCACGGGGCCCAGAATGCGGCGCGAGAGGGCGAGGGCGGCGAGCAGCGCGACGCACGCGGATACCAAGCCTGCCAACAACAGGGTGCGGTCCAGCGCCCCGACGAATACGTCCTCCCGGCGGCCGTTCACTTGGGGCAGCATCGGGGCGACGTAAAGGGCGCCGAGCGCGCGACCATGCGGGTCATACAAGTCGGCGTGCGGCACTTCATCCAGAACCATCTTTTCGAGCAGCACTTCACGCCCGCGCCGTTCTTCCCGCGCCCACGTGAGGGTGTGCTCCGGGCTGACCCGTACGTCGGCCCGCATCAATTCGGGCGGGGAGGTGGCAAGTACTTGTCTCCGCCCGTCGATCAGAACGACCTGCCTGCCCGTCGCCTTCCCCACCTCGTCCAGGAGCGGCTGCACGCCGCCCCAACCCCCGCGCTGCCGGTGGTATTCCGCCAAGGCGGAACCGAACCGAACCAACCCCGTCTCTTCGCCGCTCGTGACGTACTCGTGGAAGTTACTGAGGGTGTAGCGGCGCGAGAGCAGCCCGACGCAGGCGACGGCGATCACGGTCACCACGAGCGCCATGAGGATGAGCCGCGAGTGGAGGCTATGGAGCATCACTTTTAGCGGAGAATTTATAACCCACGCCGTACACGGTCACGATCAGCGACGGCCGCGAGCGGTCGACCTCGATCTTCTTGCGAAGATTCATCACGTGCGCGTCAACGGTGCGTTCGAGCCCTTCGTAGTCGCGCCCGAACGCGCGCCCGACCAGCTCTTGTCTGGTGAACACCCGCTCGGGGGAGCGTGCCAGCGACTCCAGCAGCCTGAACTCCGCCGGGGTCAGGGAAATTGGTCCGCCGCGGACGCTGACTTCATGCCTGTCGAGATCGATCAGGAGATCCCCGTAGCGTAACTCGGAGGGGGCGCACTCCTCGCGCCGCCGCCGCAGCACGGCGCGCACTCGCGCCGCG
>JBOGOY010000358.1:0-5074 GCA_050748185.1 Pyrinomonadaceae bacterium | reverse complement strand
GCAGTGACGATTGAATCACTGTCGGGCGGCTTCATTTCTTGGGGAGAAGAGGTGGGTGAACGGTCGGAATCAAGTTTCAATTGAGACCTGTATTAGGTAGGCCGCGCAGTTTTTTGGGGATCGAGCCGCAGCAGTATTTCGTAAGCGAGGCGCGAGAGGTAGGGGTCGCCAGCGTCGAGCGCGGCGCGCAAGGCGGGGATGGCCGCCGGGTCTCCGATGCGGCCGAGGGAGCGTGCGGCCTCGCGCCTCACATCGTCCCCGGACTTTTCGTTTGCGAGCGCCGCGATTAGTGCCGGGACCGCTTCGCGTCGCCCGAGCTGCCCGAGCGCGACGGCCGCCGAACGCCTCACGAACTCGTTCTCTTCCCGCTTTCTGAAGGTAATGCGGTTGAGGAACCCGGGCCGATCAATACGGCGACCCAGCGCTTCGGTGAGAGCGGCGAGGGCAGATTCGTCACCGATTGATCCGAGGGCGACGGCGGCCGCCCCGCGCACGCCTGCCTCTTTGTCGCGCGCCAGCGTGGTGACAAGAGCGGCCGTCGCCGCGCGACTATGCGTCTCGCCCAGAGCGTAAGCGGTCTCGCGGCGCACAAACTCATCCTTGTCACGGAGCAGTGGGAGGAGCCAAGCGGTCGCCTCTCCGGGCGGCAGGTAAATGATGGCGCGCGCGGCCGTGGCACGGACGAGGGACGCCCTGTCGGTGAGCGCCGGGAGCGCGGCGCGAGAACTGTCTGGTCGCTGGAGCGCGCCGAGCCGTAACAGGGCGTCGCGGCGCTCTTCGATGTCGGAAGAACGAAGGCGTTCGCGCTGGCGCTCAATTTCTCTCTGGAGCGGCGTTAGTGCGCGCTCCTGCTGCCGGGAAACGTGCAGCAGCAGCAGCGGCGGCGGCGGCGGCCCCCAAGCGGCCACCCCACGCGACGCGAGCAAGGGCGCCAAAGCGAGCAGCAGCGGCAGGGTCACGCGCCCGGCGACGGTGGCGGCTGAGCAATGACGTTGATGCCGCAAGGCAGCCAGAAGAGCCTTCATACTCTTGGCGGAACGACGGAGGTAGCGCCCCGTTCGACGCGGCACCGTACCGTCTCCCACTCGAAGGCTTGGCGGGCGCGCAGGTTTTCGCGCGCGTCTGAGAGCAGCGCGACCAGTTCGTCTTCCCACACCGAAGGGTGTGCAGTGGCCCGGCGCATGGACTCCATGATCGAAATGTAGTCCAAAACTTCTTTCACCTCTGTGTCGTTGAGAGAGTCGAGTTTGAACGCGAGACGCTGGCGTTCGGTGATTTTCTTGGCCATCACGGGCTCCTTCTCGTGGAAGCCGGACGGCCTGAGACGCATTCAACCCCGGAAGCGGATTGGGCGGCGACGTTCGGGAGGCCGTCGGCGGGTGTTGGGTGATGTCGATGCTGTCACGTAAGTTGCTGTTCTCTTCACCTGTCGTGCGATGTCCGGTGGAACGGAAGCGGAAGCGTAAAACGTTACTCGTCACGACTCGGGCGGATGCGCGATACATCCGGGAGTAGTAGCGAAGGCGGGATTAATTGAACCCCGCTGGCGCTGTCCAACTTTTTCCTGTGTCGTGATGATTCAACGAGTACGGCTTACTACCATTTAAGCCGCTGGCGCCGGACTATACAACGGTGGGGCGAGGCGGCGCAAGAATTCGGTCGCGCCAGTTATGGCTTGCCGGTGGGGGCAAGGGGCATCCCCTAACGGATAGGCCATCAGTCGATCTTTGAAGCGACGGTGTGCATCGTGTCTACGATGAGGACGGCGATGGGCGGGTAGAAAAGTAGTTGGGGACGAATTTGCGGATCGTAGAGGAACGGCACTTCGCTCAGGATCGTTTGGTAGAGTTGTTGGCCGAGCAACAGCCCGGCGGCGATGCTCGCGCCGTAGCCGAGGACGAGAAAGCTCGACGCGGCGAAGCGCGTAAAGGGCTTTGCGGTGGCCGGCTCTTCCTCGCGAATGATCGAATCGTGAATCGAGTTGGGCTGGTAGGTGTAGCGCGCGAAGTAGAGCCGCAGCCGCGAGAAAAGGTGCCACAAGCCGATCAGAAAGAGCGTCAGCATGACGGCCCGGCCGAAATAGTCGAACTGTTGCCAGAGCCTTGGTTTGATGGCCGCCACGAAGAAGGTCGAAAGGAAGAGGGTAACGGTAGTGAAGACGGCCTGCTGTAGGGCGAACGTCTCGCGGCGCTCGGCGGCGATGATGTTATCGACAATGCGATCCATCCGCGCCTGCGAAGCGACGCGCCGCATCCGGAGGGCGTGTGGGTTTTCGGAATGGAGCACCGACGCGCCGAGGTCGCTTTGCCGGCGGTTGAGTTGCGCGTCGTAATGTGAGCGCTCCTGCGGATCGCTTAACGTCCGGTAGGCCAGAGCGAGCAGTGCGAATTCGCGTGCAGCGTCTTCCGAGCCGCCATTCAAATCAGGGTGACGCTGACGCGCCAGACGGCGGTAGGCGGACTTAACCTCGCGGATCGAGGCCGCCCGTTTAACTCCGAGAATTTTGTAGTAATCGACCACTGCGTCCAAAACTGAGAGGTTTCCCTCAACGAACCGCGCTCAACGGATTAGTCCGAGATGGAGGAGACGCCTGTGGCGACAATATACCATTTTTGCGGACTTTAGTCGCCGCTCAATGAGAATTGCCGGGCTTGGGTTTGTTCCAGAAACGGAGGGAAAATCAAGGAGCGGTGCATGGACCTCGGACGGCTACCGAGGGGGGTAAGGACAGCTTCCGTGGTAACCGCTCCCTGATAATACTTACTCGTTTGCAACATCCGTTCCAATTATCTGGATGTCATAAATCCGGCCAAATGCAACCCCTTTGCAAACCTCACTGAGCGTAATGTGCACATTTGTTGACTCGTTGTGTCTACTAATGTGGACAGTGCTGGCTTTCAAGTTAAACAAACGGGGGAGCCTTGGCACTACGCTCCCCGCTTCCCTTTATGCGGAAAAGTATTCACGGTCGTGGCCCAATACCTGTTCAACCGCTGTCCACTTCAGGCTGAAGCCGATCCGGCCATCCGCTCGACCAGATTGAGCAGCGTCCTGACGGCGATGCCGGTCGGCCCCTTCGAGCGGAAGGGTTTGACGTCCTCGCCCCAAGCGGTGCCGGCGATGTCGAGGTGCGCCCAAGAGACGCCGTCGGCAAACTCTTTGAGGAAGGCCGCCGCCGTAATCGTCCCGGCCTTGCGCCCGCCGACGTTCTTGATGTCAGCGATGTCTGACTTGATCTGCCGCGTGTATTCCTTGTCGAGCGGCAACTGCCAGAACTTCTCGCCGACCTCTCGTCCCGAGGCGATGACCTCATCGATCAACTCCTGATCGGTGCCGAGGATCGCGACATTGACGTCGCCGAGCGCGATGGAGACGGCGCCGGTGAGCGTCGCCAGATCGACGATGCGGGTCGCGCCGAGCTTTTTGGCGTAGGCGATGCCATCGGCCAGAATCAGGCGGCCCTCGGCGTCGGTGTTGATGACTTCGATGGTCTTGCCCGACATCGCGCGAACCACGTCGCCCGGCTTGGTCGCCTTGCCCGAAGGCATGTTCTCGGCCGAGGGGACGACGCCGAGGACGGGGATCGACGGCTTTAACTGCGCCACGGCGCGCATCACGCCGAGGACCGTGCTGCCGCCCGTCATGTCGTACTTCATCAATTCCATGTTTTCGCCCGGCTTGATCGAGATGCCGCCCGTGTCGAACGTGATCCCTTTGCCGACGAAGGCGAGCAGTTGGCCGTTACTCTTTTTGGCGTCGTAACCCTCGGGCGTGTATTTCATGACGATGAGTTTCGGCGGCTCGTCCGAGCCGCGCGCGACGCACAGCAGCGCTCCCATGCCCTCCTGCTCCATCTGCTCACGCTCGAGCACGCTGACTTCGAGGCCGAACTCTTTGGCGATCTGTTGCGCGCGCTCGGCCATAATGGTCGGCGTCATGTACGCGCCCGGCTCGTTCGAGAGATCGCGCGTGAAGTTGACCGACTCGCCGACGACACGCCCACGCTCCGCGCCGCGCTTCAGCGCCTCGGCGTCGCCGCCCGATGCGACGATCGTCAGCCGCTCGATCTGCCGCTCTTCCTTGTCAATCGTGCGATATTTGTCGAGTTCGAACATTCCGTACAACGCGCCTTCGACGACAACTGTGGCGGCGCGCTCGGCAGCGACGCCGTCGGGCGCGCGCAGGATCAACCCGATCGTCTTCGCGTTGCGCTGGCGCAGGGCGCGGACGGCGGCGCCGGCCATCTGCGACACCTGCGCGGCCTGATAACCCTCGCGCTCGCCCACGCCGACGAGCAGCAGGCGTCGGGCCTTCATGCCACCACCACCGCCACCACCGAGCAGCAGGTAAACGGTCTCGCCTTCTTTACCCTTCAGTTCCTCTGATTCGATCACTGACTTGATGAGCCCGCCGGTCGCCGCGTCCAACTCCCGCAAAAGCCCCTCGTCGGCCTTCTCGTCTTTGAAGACGGCGACGGCGAGAGCCTGCACGTTGGCTTCGCCAAAACTGCCGGTATGAATCTGAATGTCCATCTATTCCTTTTCCTCTCGCTAGCGGTTTCTTTCTTTCAACTGTGCGCGCGTCTCCCGTTCGACGGTGCGGCGCATCTCGGTCTCTCGCTTGTCGTAAAGTTTTTTGCCGCGCGCGACGCCGATCTCCAACTTGACGCGGCCGCCTTTCAGATAGACGCGGGTCACGACGAGCGTCATGCCTTTGATCGTCGCCGCCTCTTCGAGGCGCTCGATCTCGTGTCGGTGCAGCAGCAGTTTGCGCGAGCGCACGGGGTCGTGATTCTCGCGGTTGCCGTGAGCGTAAGGCGAAATATGCGCGTTCAACAACCACGCCTCGCCGTCGCGCACGGCCACATATGATTCCTTCAACTGGATGCTCCCGGCCCTGATACTTTTGACTTCCGTGCCGGTCAGCACGACACCCGCCTCAAACTTGTTGAGGATGTGGTACTCGTGGAACGCCGCGCGATTGGTGATTAAATTTTTCTCTTCTGAAGACATGAGAAATTGATCCATTGATCCATTGGTTCATTGGCTCATTGAAGAAAAATTGGATCAATGAA
>JBOGOY010000357.1:0-5079 GCA_050748185.1 Pyrinomonadaceae bacterium | reverse complement strand
GTTTAATGCCGTGACTTTGGACTTTGGACTTTGAACTAATCTACTGGTTCGCATGATCGTTACTCTTTTAACTGATTTCGGCACGGTGGATTATTACGTCGGGGCGTTGAAGGGCGCGATCCTGTCGGCGCAGCCGTCGGCGACTCTGGTGGACATTACCCACGAGTCGCCGGCGCATGACGTAGAGGCGGGGGCCTTCACGCTGTTGGCGGCTTACGAAGCGTTCCCGCCGGGGACGGTTCATGTCGCCGTGGTCGATCCGGAAGTCGGTTCCGAACGCCGCCCGCTGATTGTCGAAGCGGGCGGCTACTTTTTTGTCGGGCCTGACAACGGGCTGTTCAGTTACGTCTGCGAGCGGGAAAGCGAAGTTTGCGCCTTCCACTTGACCGAACGTCAATACTTCCGCCCGAACGTCAGCGCGACCTTTCACGGGCGCGACATCTTCGCCCCGGTCGCGGGCGCGCTCGCCCGTGGTGTCGCTCCGCGGGCTTTGGGCGAAGAAGTCTCAGACTTCGTCCGGCTCGAACCGCTCGCGCCCCGAATGGCGGCCGACGGAACGCTCGAAGCGCGCGTCATCCACATCGACCGCTTCGGCAATTGCGTGACGAACCTGACGTGCCGGGAGTTGCCGGAAGAAGTAATCAGAAGAGGCGTGCGGCTCGAAGTGTGCGGACGCGCCGTCAGTTCCTTTCGCCGGTTTTTCGCCGAAGGTGTTGACGCGGGCGACGAAATTTTCGCCATCTGGGGCAGTGCCGGCTTCCTCGAATTCGCGGCCCGATGCGCCTCCGCCGCCGCCATCCTTGAGGCGCGCCGGGGCCAGCCAGTAACCGCAAAGTTTCGTCTGTGAAGTGTGACAAACGAGCTTTTGTCCGAGCCAAGCGCCCGCGCTTAACTCGATGGAGAGCAGTCCGATATCTTCCTGTCACCCGTCACTTGTCACCCGTCACCCCCTTTGCTATCTTCAACGCAAATCACTTCAGCGCTAAGGACACCCACAATGGATAACGCGAAAGAAGCTGCCGCGACCGCCACCGAAAAGAAAGATTCCGGCGCGTCCGCCGCCGGGCTGCGCGGCGTCGTCGCCGCCCAATCATCGATTGGCGACGTCAACGGCGAGCAAGGCATTCTCATTTATCAGGGTTATGACATCCACGACCTCGCCGAACACTCGACCTTTGAAGAGACGGTTTATCTGCTCTGGCACGGTCGGCTGCCCACCCGGCAGGAACTCGACGAGTTGAAGCGCTCCATCGGCGAGAACTACGCGCTGCCGCAGGAAGTGATCGACATGATCCACACCTTCCCGCGCGAAGCCGATCCGATGGACGCGCTGCGAACCGCCGTCTCGGCGCTCGACTTTTACGACCAGCAGGGCCACGACCTTTCGCGCGAAGGCGCGCTACGCACCGCGATCCGTTTGACCGCGCAACTGCCCGTCATTGTCGCCGCTATCGAGCGCATTCGCAACGGGCAGGAGCCGATTCAGGCCAAGCCCGAACTCGACATTGCCACCAACTTCCTCTACATGCTCAAGGGCGAGATGCCCTCGGAACGCGAGGCGCGCATTTTCGATGTCTGCCTCATCCTGCACGCCGATCACGAACTGAACGCCTCGACGTTCACGGCCCGCGTCGTCGCCGGCACGCTCGCCGACATCTACGGCGCGGTGACGGCGGCCATCGCGGCGCTGTCGGGTCCGCTGCACGGCGGCGCAAATACTAACGTGATGAAGATGCTGTTGGAGATCGGCGAACGCGAGCGCGTCGAAGACTATATTCACAACGCGCTCGCGCAGAAGAAGAAGATCATGGGCATCGGCCACGCGGTCTATAAGACGGAAGACCCGCGCGCCACGCACCTGCGTCAATTCTCGCGCGAAATGGGCGAGCGCCGCGGCGAGACGAAGTGGTTCGAGATGGCGCAGAAGATCGAGGAGATCATGCAACGCGAGAAGGGCATGTTCCCGAACGTGGATTTCTATTCGGCTTCGGCCTACTACATGATGGGCATCCCGCTCGACCTCTTCACGCCGATCTTCGCCGTCAGCCGCATCTCCGGCTGGACCGGCCACATCCTCGAACAGTACGCCAACAACAAACTGATCCGCCCGCGCGCCGAGTACGTCGGTCCGCGCGACCTGAAGTACGCGCCGATCGATCAGCGACAGTGAAGTGTAGTGGGTGAAGAGCGACGAGCGGTGGCGGCGTTCAGACTTACACAGTCTGAACGTCGCCGCTCTTTTCTCTGGCGGGAACTTCCGCGTCGGTGAAAGCTTTCAGTTCGGCGTCGGCTGTGAGTACCGGCGTCTTCCAGATAAAGAGAGTCGAGAGGATGAGCGCGACGGTGCAGGCCACGCCGCCCTCGACGCCGTAAGCCCCGCCGGTGAGCCACGCGGGACCAACGTCCGTCGCGATCCACGCCGAGTTTCCAGAGTGCCGCACGACGCCGCTGACCGGCAATCCCAGCAGCGAGGCCGTCGCCCAGTTCCAAGCCCAATGCAACCCGAGCGGTAACCACAGACTGCGCGTGCGGTGGTAGCCGACGGCGAGCCAGATGCCGGCGAGAAATGTGTTGAGCACTCCGAGGACGCTGACGTTCGGGTTCAGCAGATGCCCCGAAGCGAAGAACGCCGACGAAGGCAACACCGCCAGCCAAAAGGGCCACGAACGCATCAGAGTCTGTAACTGGTAGCCACGGCACACCGCCTCCTCGGCCGCGGCGGCGAGGGTAAACACGATGGCGGCCGACGCGATGTGCCTGAGAGACATCACGCCCCAGCCCGCGAACTCGAATCGCAAACCGCCCGCCACCCAACCGATGCCCGCCGCCAGCGCGAGCGACAAGACGCCGAGCGCGCTGCCAAGTAGCAAATCCCGCAACCAGCCACGGTGAAGCCCCCACCCGAGGGCGCGCGACGGCAGGTCTTCAAAGAGCCGGCCGCAAACCCATCCGAGCAGCGTGGCGACGGCGAGCAGCGTCAGCCGGAAGCGATCTCCGACGAGCGGCGCGACGAAGAAGTAGGTCGCGAGGAAGGCGCAGACGTAGAACGTGTACCGCCAGCCGCTACGCAAACGGCCAACCGGGTTGATAAAGAGTGCCAGAGGCGTCATCAGTCTGTCGGGCGGAGGTGAGTTGATAAGTCGAGGCGGATTGTAACCGAAAGGTCGAGCCCCTAGCACGGCACGCTCGGCCGCCGCGCCGTCCTGATCCCCGGCGATCAACGCCCGCGCCGCCACATGTTACACTCTGGGTTCTCAAAAGTGACGGGTGACAGGTGACAAGTGACTGGTGACAAGACAAAACAATCCGGCTCCTGTCACTTGCCACTGTTCACGCTCTGCTCTTGTCACCTGTCACTATTTACCTGTCACTTTTGAATAAGTTCTTATGCCCGATCAGCACGCTTCCCAGATACCTAACGTTTACGTCAGCGCGCCCGCGAAAGGGCCGCGCCGCACCGCGCCGTGGCTCGTCGGCGGGCTGTTGCTGTTGCTGCTGCTCGTCCTGATCGTGCTCCAGATGTCGGGTCTGTGGGAATTCCTTACGCCCGACACGGCCGCCGACACGCTGCTGCTGTACGCGCTCTCGTCGCTCAACTTTATCGCCTTCCTCGTCTTCAGTTTCATCTTCGTCCGCAACCTGCTGAAACTGAGGCGCGAGCGGCGCGAGCGGCAATTGGGGTCCAAGATCAAGACGCGCCTCATCGTCTATTTCATCAGCGTCAGCCTGTTGCCGATCACGGCGATGGCCGTCTTCTCTTACCTGTTCTTCAACCGCTCGCTCGAAAAGTGGTTCAGCAGCCTACCCGAGAGCGTCTTTCAGCAGGCGCGCGAGGTGCAGTCGAACGAGGCGAGCCGCCAACAGCAAAGCTTCAGAGAGACTGCGCTAGTCGCGCACGCGGCGTTGTCAGGAGTTGGCGAAGGAGACGACCTCAAGCCAGTCCTCGACCGCCTGACCGAAAGCGGCAACCTATCTTTGCTCTTGGTGCGCGGGGGCGGCGAGCCTCAAGCTGTCTGGTCCGCGCGCGGCGTCGAGCAGCGCCACCTTGACACCATTTTGAGCGGAGTGTTCTCGGCCGTTGACACCGACGCGGTGCAGGGCGAGATTGCCGCCGACGGAAAAATTTACGACGTGGCGAGGCTGACCGTCGGCGACCGGCGAGAGCTTGTCGTCGCGCGCGAGAGGCGGCCTGATCCGCAACTTGCCGAACTCGTTGACAGCAGTCAGACATTCGAGAACTTCAAGCGCCGTCAGCGCAAGGTGCGTCTGCTCGGCCTTTCGACGCTCGGCTTGATGACGCTGCTCATCCTGTTCGCCGCGACGTGGAGCGCAATTCACCTTGCGCGCGGCATCGCCACGCCGATCCGCGCGCTCGCCGAAGCGTCCGCACAAGTGGCGCAGGGCAACCTCACCCACCGCGTCTCGGCGATTGCCGACGACGAACTGGCGTTGCTCGCTGCCTCTTTCAACGAGATGACGGCGCAACTCGGAGAGAACCGGCGGCGTCTCGAAGTCAACGCCACTGAACTGCGCGACAAGAACCTCGCCCTCGCCGAGCGGCGCGACTACATCGAGACGGTTCTGGAGTCGCTCTCGACCGGCGTCATTTCGCTGGACGAGCAGGATCGCCTGACAACGATCAATGCGGCGGCGAAGGTGATGCTGCGTCTGTTCGACATCCCCGCCGCGGGAACCACCCTCACCGAGATCGTCCACGTTGACGATGGCCCGCCGCTCGAACGTGTGTTGCGGCGCGCGCGCCGGACCGGGCGCGCCGCTTGGCAAATGGAACTCGGCCGTGGCGCTGCGGGGGATGGCGCGGGGCTGCCTGTCGCGATCACCGCGACGGCTCTCGGCGCATCGGAACAGAGGCGCGGCGTTGTGCTGGTGATCGAAGACCTGTCTGAACTGTTAGCCGCGCAGCGGGCCGCCGCGTGGAGCGAAGTGGCGCGCCGGATGGCGCACGAAATCAAGAATCCGCTGACACCGATTCAACTCTCCGCCGAACGCATTCGACGCAATTTTCAAAAACTGTCGGAAGGCGAAAATGGTCACGTCGCGGACCATGCGCCCGCGAAC
>JBOGOY010000356.1:0-5096 GCA_050748185.1 Pyrinomonadaceae bacterium | reverse complement strand
TTCTGTGGCCGAGCGGACGGGGGTGCCGCGCTTCGCGAAAATGTCCTGCCCCTCGTGGAGTCGCCCGCCCGAACGCGGAGCGTGCCATGTATCGGCGATCTGTTTGATGCGGACGCCGTCCACCGGCAGAACCAACGCCTGATCCGGCGCGCGCGCGTAAAGCATCGCGACCTTGAACGGCAGCGTCACGCTGCCCAAAACCGCCCGCGCGCCGGCGGGGACGCGCGCTTGATCGGTTAAAAGGGTGAATAAAAGCAGGGCCGCGAAGGCCAGTAAGAATAATTTCCTCACGCGGATTAGATGCCGCCGGGTGCCTTTATAGCGGTTTGCATGTGCGTGTAACCCGGTCAATTGGGCGGATTTGTTAACGGATGAGAAGAAGCCAAAAGGGAGTTTTCAAGCGCAGGTTACATCCATTTGCAAACCGCTATAATTTGCAATCTGAAATCCGCATTCCGCAATTTCACCTGACGCGGCTCTTCTTGCGTTTAAGGAAATCGATCAGGACGAACTGCGAGAGGTTGCCGGGGTTGGCGAAGTAGGCCTTGCCAGAGGTCATCGCGCTCACCTGCTTGACGAACTCGACGAGGTAATAATCCGAAGCGAGCATGAAAGTGTTGATCATGATGCCGGCCTTACGGCACGCCTGCACTTCTCGGAAAGTCGCCTCCATCACGAGCGGGTCCATGCCCATCGAGTTCTTGTAGAGGCGGCGGCCTGCGCCTTCGACGAAGCAAGCGGTCGGCTTGCCGTCCGTCACCATCACGATCTGCTTCATCTCTTTGCGCTGCGCCTGCAGGATGCGGCGGGCGAGTTTCAAGCCCTCGGCGGTGTTGGTGTGGTACGGGCCGACTTGCGTGGTGGCGAGCCGCGCGAGCGGCAATTCCTCCGCGTCGTCGTGGAACAGCACAATCTTCAGAGAGTCGCCGGGGTACTGTGTGCGAATGAGGTGTGCCAGCGCCAGCGCGACTTTCTTCGCCGGCGTGAAGCGATCCTCGCCGTAGAGGATCATCGAGTGCGAGCAGTCGAGCATGACGACGGTCGCGCACGACGATTGGTAGTCCTGCTGGTGGACGTGCAGATCGCCGTATTCCAGATTGAGCGGCACGCCCAAGCCTTCGCGCTTGATGGCCGACATCAGCGTCGCGTTCACGTCCAAGTTAATCGTGTCGCCGAACTCGTAACGCTTCGACACCTGCGCCGCCTCCACTCCGGTCGAAAGATGCAGCGTGTCGTGCCGCCCGATCGAGCTTTTGCCGAGGCTGCCGAGCAAGTTCCGAAGCGTCTTGTAGCCGAGAAAGTCTAAACCTTTTTCCGTCACCTCAAACTTGACGTTGCGCGGCAAAGGCTCTTCAACCTTGCCCCGCCCGCCGCCCGGCCGCGTCGTCCGCTGCTGCCGTGGCGGCTCCTCGCGCAAATTCAAATAACCTTCCTCGACCAGCCGCTCGATCAACTGGTTCAGCAACTCTTCCAACGGCGAGCCCTTGAACTGCCCGTCGTTCTCCGCGAGCATCTGCTCGATCTGCTGCCGCGAGAGTTCGCCCGTCTCCAACAGCGCCTGCATCAAAGCCTGCCGCAGCGCGTCGAGCGACGTGTCCTGCGGCAGTCGCTGCCGCGTCCAGTAATAATCGTCGTCGAACCCCGACTGCAACAGCGAGTCCTGCAACGCATCCATCAGGTCGCCTAAGTTGACGCCCGACACATCGAAGCCTTTGAATTTGGAATAGCGGATGAATTTCATGATGTGAATCAATCCTAATCAAAGATTGAATAGGCTTTGTTCGACGACGGTCTCCTTCACTCGCTTTAGCGCCATTTCAGCGTATTCAGGAATGAGTTCAAGGCCGAGAAAATGACGATTAAGCCGCTGCGCTACGAGAGCCGTAGTGCCGGAACCCATAAACGGGTCCAACACTATGTCTCCTGTGGAAGTGCCCGCTAACACACAACATTCAACAAGCGGTTCGGGAAAAACCGCGAAGTGCGCTCCACGAAACTTACCTAACGAAATATTCCAGACAGTTCTTTTGTTGCGACCCAAAGGATGAAACGCTTGATCCCACCGCCCGTTATGAAGATTGGAATTCCCTTTATTCTTGCCTTGTTCCGGGGTTCCGTTCCGCTTCCCGAAGTGATTGCGCCCACCCTTCATTTTGGACTCGGCACTGAGGGTGACGTGCGGTTCACGGATCGCATCAGCGTTGTAAAAGTAATCGCTTGCTTTTGCCAATAGAAAAAGGTGTTCGTGTGCTGTCGTCGGCCGGTTCTTAACCGATGAGGGCATCGCATTCGGTTTATGCCAAATGATTTCACTGCGGATCAGCCAACCGGCATCTTGCAGACCGAACGCTACCCGCCAAGGAATGCCTATTAGTTGTCCGTCGCGGTACGTGTCGCCGAGATTAAGCCACAGCGTCCCGTCGGAGCGGAGCACTCGCCGCAATTCATCGAAGAGTGTAACGACGCTTCGCACGTAGGACTGCGGCTCGTCCTCACGTCCCAACTCGAATTCACGGTGTTGGACACTTTCAGAATATTCGCGATGACCGAAGTAGGGAGGGCTGGTGACAATACACTGCGCGAAATTTGACGGAAGTCTTTCAGCCAATCTGAAACTGTCACCGACGAGAATTGTATTTACAAGATTGCTCGTCGCTAAGCATTCCCTTTGTTGAGAAATATCGTGATTATGCTCGGTGAACCGCGCAACCATTTCGCTCTCCTTTCAAGATTACTGGCTGGTAGTTTTAGGTATGATGGAGCCGTCTAGGACGGCGGCAACGAAACGGTTCAATCGTTCTTGTTCATCGCCGCTGAACTCGCTCCACTCGCCCGGACTTAAATCAAATATCGCCACATGATCGAGTTGCTGACGCAATGCATTGGCTTCCCTACTCGACCAATTCTTAGCCGCAATGACAACTACCAGATAATCGTTCGCGTTATCATACCGCGCAGCGTTAAGAGCCGCCCTAATATCTCTGGTAAAGAGGTGAGAGTGTCCACCGCCTTCAGTTTCGCGCGTTTTGATGGGTACTAAAATTCTGCGAAGGCAATGCCCATTATCATCTAACAAATTAGCACTGACATCAAAAGTCTCGCTGCCAATCGTCACTTGCTTATCAGCGACTTCTACCCCAGAAAAAATACCGTAGCCCGATTGCAGGGTGAAGTAAGCTTGAAAAGCCGTAAGAAGCGCAGTACGGACAATAGCCTCTTTCTCATGTCCTTTAAGACTCCTTCTTGATCCTTCAAGGCGATCTATGATCACCTCGCGCACGGCCTCCCAAGAAAAAGTTTTAACGCTTGATCTGTACTTGCAAATCAGTGCGGCGAGCGCGTCTATCTCAAGTGCCGCGCGTTTTCGCTTTGAGTTCCTCGCCATTCGCCCGATCAAAGGAGCCAACCGCTGTTGTGGCGCATCCCGAATGAGCCAAGAAAAAAAGTAATAGCAGGCTCTTGCGTGCTGGTAACTGCGCCCTACGCCATCGAACAGAAGTGGCAACCCTTGAGCCTGTTTCGCAGCGTAACAATCAGCAATGACGTTCCTAATCTCTTTCTCTGAAGCGGAGCGAAGAAGTTGGTCAAGCGACTCATCGCGAGAGAGTACGTTTTGACACCGAGCTTCTACCCAATCGTAGAAAGCCTCTGCTTGATCAGCCAGATTTGTAAGTTCGACAAGTCTCGAGTGTGTGATGTCCACACCTTCTACAATTAACAATGTCATAAGTCGCAGCTCAACTAAACCGCCCAGTCTCCGTCAGGTCGTCGTAGATCATCCCGCGCCGGTCCTTCTTCGCCTTTGTCGTGGCGGTGTAGCCGCCTTCTTCGTTGCGGCTGATCTTGTTCTGCGCGTAGAGCCCTTCGAGGACGAACTCGCAGGCGGAGACGAGAGGGCCAGCGTCCGTGCGCGCGAAGTCGAAGGGGACCAGTGCGGTGTCGATCAACTCGGGGACGGCTTCGAGTAGCGTGACGCACTCTTCGGCCGAGGCGGTGTCGGCGAGGCGGAGCGTGTTACCTTCGTCGAACCAGCGGACGGCGCGAGCAAAGTCGATGCCGACGAAATAGCCCTCGAAGACTTCGCCGGCGGCGCGCTTGACGAGATCGCGGGCGATTTTGCCGGCGCCGATCTGCTCGCCCTCGTATTCGAGTTCCATCTTGCCGGTCATCGAGGGTGCGGCGGCGTAGATGTCGGAGATGCGCGGGACGATCTCGGCTTCGCCGGTCAGCATGGCGCGACGTTCGGCGTTCGAGACGGCCGACTCGGTGACGCTGATCGGCAGGCGCTGCGAGACGCCGGAGCGTTTATCAATCCGCTGATCGTCGCGCGCCTCGAACGCGATCTGCTCGATCGTTTCGCGGATGAAGTCGGGGACGCGCAACGTGCCCTCAATGCCCTCGCGCTCGATCCACGCCTCCTGCCGTGTGATCTCGACGCCGAGTTGGAGGTCGGCCGGATAGTGCGTGCTGACTTCGGCCCCGATGCGATCCTTCAGGGGCGTGATGATCTTGCCGCGCGCGGTGTAGTCTTCGGGGTTGGCGGAGAAGACGAGCATCACGTCTAAGAGCAGCCGGACGGGATAGCCCTTAATCTGCACGTCGCCCTCCTGCATGATGTTGAAGAGGCCGACCTGAATCTTGCCGGCGAGATCGGGCAGTTCGTTGATCGCGAAGATGCCGCGGTTGGCGCGGGGCAGCAGGCCGTAGTGGATCGTCAACTCGTCACTCAGTAAGTGCCCACCTTTGGCAGCCTTGATCGGGTCAACGTCGCCGATGATGTCGGCGACGGTCACGTCCGGCGTCGCCAGCTTTTCGACGAAGCGCTGGTCGCGCCCGATCCACGCGAGCGGCGTCTGGTCCCCTAACTCTTCGATCAATTGCCGGCCGTAGGCGCTGACGGGGCGGAACGGGTTGTCGTTCACTTCCGAGCCAGCGATGGCCGGCGACTGTTCGTCGAGCAGATCGGTCAACTGGCGGATGATGCGGCTCTTGGCCTGCCCGCGCAGGCCGAGGAGGATCAGGTTGTGGCGCGCCAGCACGGCGTTGACGATCTGCGGCACGACCGTCTCGTCGTAGCCGACGATGCCGGGGAAGAC
>JBOGOY010000355.1:0-5096 GCA_050748185.1 Pyrinomonadaceae bacterium | reverse complement strand
TATCAAGGACAAACGACAGCGACATTCTATAAACGTCTAGCTCATGCCAAGCTCGCCGGGCAAGTTGAAGGGGATGCGCATGTGATTGGAACCGGGCGACGCCGGGGATAATTGCATCCGACCTCCCAAGGTTTTCCTCAAGCTGCCCCGTACAAGGGGTAGTTCGTCATAGGACACACTGGCAGGTAAATGGACACGTTCACCGATGAAACCACACGCGGAGAGTTCGCGAGCGGTTTCAAGGCCGACACCGCTGATGAAGCGGGGCGGCGATATTTGCGACATGCAGTTGTTCCCGCAGGCTACGCGGCGCGATTCCGGGCCGGTAGCCTCCGCGGGCGGGAAACCGGTTTAGGCACAATCGGGGGAACCCATAGATGAACGACAACTACGACGAGACCTCGGGGCTTGAGTTGACGGCCGACGAGGAGGCGCTGCTGAAGGAGATGCCGACGCTGACCGACGTGGGGCAGGCGCGGCGCACGTTTCTCGGGCAGACGTTCGCGGGCGGCCTCGGCGCCTTCGCGCTGATGCTGCTTGAGAAGGAGCAGGCGTTAACCGCGCTCGCCACGGCGCCCGACGCGGTGTTCGCCACGGCGGCGGCGCTGGAGAACCCCCTCAGGGTCTTGCTTAAGGTCAACGGGGCGACCATGACGCTCGAAGTGGATTCACGCATGGTGCTGCTCGACGCGCTCCGCGAGAGGCTGGAGATGACCGGCACGAAGAAGGGCTGCGACCAAGGGCAGTGCGGGGCTTGCACGGTGCTCGTTGGTGGCCGCCGCGTCCTCTCGTGCCTGACGCTGGCCGCCACGGTCGAGGGCAAGGAGGTCACGACGATCGAGGGGCTCGCGAAGGGGGACGAGCTGCACCCCGTGCAGGCGGCCTTCATCAAGTACGACGGCTTCCAGTGCGGATACTGCACGCCCGGGCAGATCTGCTCGGCCGTCGGACTGCTCGAAGAGGCGCGGCGCGGGGAGGTGAGTCATGTCACCGAGGATGTGACCGTGACGACGACCCGGCTCACGGACGACGAGATCCGCGAGCGGATGAGCGGCAACATCTGTCGCTGCGGGGCTTACCCGGGGATCGTCGCGGCCATCCATGAGGCCCATTCGGGCAAAGAGACGGCGCGGACATGGCGCTTTGTCCAAGAAGAAGAGTTGGCGCGGGTCAGGAAGGAGTGGGAAGCCGATGAGACCGTTTAAGTACACGCGCGTGAGCGACCCGGCGGCGGCAGCCCGCGCGGTCGCGGCGAACCCGCGGGCGAAGTTCTTGGCGGGCGGCACCAACATCCTCGACCTGATGAAGGAGGACGTGGAACGCCCAAACGAACTCGTTGACCTGACGCGACTGAAACTCGCCGAAATCAAGACAGCGCGCGACGGCGGCATCTCCATCGGCGCGCTGGCGAAGAACACGGACACCGCCAACCACCCGCTGATACGCAAGAACTACCCGCTACTCACGCAGGCCATCGTCGCTGGCGCGTCGGCGCAGCTCCGCAACATGGCGACTAACGGCGGGAACCTGATGCAGCGCACACGCTGCCAGTACTTCTACGACACGGCGATGCCCTGCAACAAGCGCGAGCCGGGCAGCGGGTGCGGCGCGCTCGAAGGTCTTAACAGGATTCACGCCATCTTTGGCTGGAGCGAGAAGTGCGTGGCCACCTACCCCGGTGACATGGCGAACGCGCTCTACGCGCTCGACGCCGTCGTGAGGGTCAGGAATGCTTCCGGGCGCGAGCGCACCATCCCTGTCGGCGAATTCCACCGTCTGCCCGGCGACACGCCTGAGAAAGATACTAACCTCCAGCACGGCGAACTCATCGTGGCCATTGATCTGCCGAAGTCCAACTTCGCGAAGAACTCCTACTACCTGAAGGTTCGCGACCGCGCGAGTTACGCCTTCGCGCTCGTCGCGGTCGCCGCCGCACTCGAACTCGAAGGGGGCACTATCCGGCAGGCGCGCGTCGTGCTCGGCTCGGTGGCCCACAAGCCGTGGCGGAGCCCGGAGGCAGAAGCCGCGCTCTCCGGAAGACCCGCGTCAGAGGAGAGCTTCCGGCGGGCCGCAGAGGCGGCGCTCAAAGACGCGAAACCGCTCGCGCATAACGCCTACAAAGTAGAGCTGGGGAAGCGCGCCATCGTGCGCGCGCTGATGCGCGCGAGCAGACTAGCCTGACCGTTCTGAGGCCGCCGAAGGATATGGAAGCCGGAGAGGGAATGTGATGACGAGGTACATCGGGAAAGAGATGAGCCGTGTGGACGGCGTGGCGAAGGTGACGGGGAAGGCGAAGTACGCGGCGGAGTTCAGCACGCCGAATCTCGCCTATGGGTTCATCGTGCTGGGTACGGTGGCAAAGGGGACCATCAAATCCATCGACACGAGTGAGGCCGAGCGCGCGCCCGGCGTCGTCCGCGTCTTCACGCATCTGAACGCGCCGAAGCTTGGGCCGAAGGCTTCGCACGAGCAGGCTCCGCCGCGCGCGACAGAAGAGAAGGACAAATCTTTCCGCGCGCTCCAGTCGAACAGAATCTACTTCAACATGCAGCCCGTGGCGCTGGTCGTGGCCGAGACCTACGAGCAGGCCCGCTACGCCGCCCGCCTCATCAAAGTGTCCTACAACGCGGAGAAGCACACGACCGACACGGAATCGGTGCGTGGCCGCGCGCGCGTGCCCTCGCAGGGGCCGAAGCCTGTGCCGCGCGGCAACCCCGACGAGGCGATGCGCTCGGCGCCCGTCAAGGTTGAGGCCGAGTATCGCATCCCCATCGAACACCACAACCCGATGGAGCCGCACGCGGCCGTCGCCGTCTGGCAGGGCGACAGGCTCACGATCTTCGACAAGACGCAGGAAGTCTATAACGTGCGGACGCACTTGGCTTCGAGCTTTGGCGTCCCCGAGGAGAACGTGCAGGTCATTTCGCCCTATGTCGGCGGCGCGTTCGGCTCCAGCTTGCGGCCTAACTACTACCCCGCGCTGACGGCGATGGCGGCGCGCGAACTCAAGCGTCCCGTCAAGGTCGTCTACACGCGGACGCAGATGTTCACCGGCCACGGCCACCGCCCCTACACGATTCAAAAGATCGCGCTCGGCGCCGAAGCGTCGGGGAAGCTCACGGCCATGATCCACCACGCCGTCCACAACACCTCCGCCTTCGAGGAGTTCTCGGACGGCACTACCGGCTTCACGCGCCAAGTCTACGCCTGCCCGAACCTCTTCGCGCCGACGATGATCGTCGCTACAGACCTCCCGACGCCGACGTGGATGCGCGCGCCGGGGGCGGTCAGCGGCATGTTCGCGCTCGAGTGCGCGATGGACGAACTGGCCTATGCGCTCAAGATAGATCCGCTCGAACTCCGACTCATCAACTACGCCGAAGTGGACCCCGAGAGCGGCAAGCCGTTTTCGAGCAAGGCGCTGCGGGAGTGCTATCGGCTCGGGGCCGAGAAGTTCGGCTGGAAGGAGCGCAAGATGGAGCCGCGCTCGATGCGCGACGGGCGGCTCCTCGTCGGGTGGGGCACGGCCACCGGCATTTGGGGTGCGTTCCAGATGCCCGCCACCGCCCGAATCATTTTCAAGGCGGACGGGACGGCGCACGTCGCCAGCGCGACCAGCGACATCGGCCCCGGAACCTACACGGTCATCACCATGATCGCCGCCGAGTACCTTGGGCTGAGGCCCGAGCAGGTGAAGTTCGAGCTCGGCGACACGAATCTCCCCCGCGCCCCGTCGCAGGGGGGCTCTTGGACGACGGCAAGCGTCGGCTCGGCAGCGCACGGCGCGGCCCTAGCCGTCACTGCTAAGCTGCTCGCGCTCGCGAACCGGGAGGCGAACTCGCCGCTGAAGGCGGCGGCAGCCGCCGACGTCGAGATGCTCGACGGCAGGCTGCGACTCAAGGCCGACACGTCGAAGTCCGTCGGCATCTCCGACCTCATGCGGCGCAATGGCCTCGCAGAGATCACGGAGACGTTCGAGTCAAAACCCTCGGAGGAGCGGCGGAAGTACGCGACGATGGCGCACGGCGCGCAGTTCATCGAGGTGAAGGTCGACCCCGACCTCGGGAGCGTCCGCGTTACGCGCGCCATCGAGGTCTCCGCCTGCGGCAAGATCATCAACCCGAAGGCGTCGCACAGCCAAGAGATCGGCGGCGTGGTCTGGGGCATCGGCATGGCCCTGCAGGAGGCGACCGAGATCGACCACCGCTACGGACGCATTATGAACCCGAACCTCCAGCACTACCACGTGCCCGTCAACGCTGACGTGCATGAGGTCGAGACGTTGTTCGTCGAGGAGGATGACACCGTGGTCAACCCGCTCGGGGTCAAGGGAATGGGCGAGCTGGGGATGGTCGGCATCCCGGCGGCCATCGCCAATGCCGTCTTCCACGCCACGGGCAGGCGCGTCAGAGAGTTGCCGATTACGCCGGACAAGTTGCTGTAAGGGAGCCCCGTGAAAGGCGGTAAGCCCGACGGCCGCCGGGGCACTGAGGGGGTGAGCGCTCGGGACGAATGCTACGAGGGTGAGCTTATGAATGAAGTGCGGGCATTGGTCGAAGCGTTCGACGGGGCGAAGGCCAGCGGCGAGCGGTGTGCCATGGCGACGGTCGTGAGCGTCGAGGGCTCTTCGTACCGCCGCTCGGGCGCGCGGATGCTGGTCTGCGAAGGCGGAACCAGTACCGGCACGATCAGCGCCGGGTGCCTCGAAAGTGACGTCATCGAGCACGCGAAGCGCGTCATCAGGGCGGGCGCGGCGAATCTCGTCGAGTACGATACCGCCTCGACGCACGACGAGATGATCTGGGGGCGGGGGCTCGGCTGCAACGGCATCGTGCGTGTGCTGGTAGAGCCGCTCGCCCCCGGCTCGCCCTACGTCGAGGCGCTAAGACGTTCCTGCGAGGCGCACGCAGCCCCCGTGTTGGTCGTGACCGTATATCAACACCCGCCGTCAGAGTCGGCGCCGGCCGCGGCCCGAACCGAAATCGGGGCGCGCCTCTTCATCAACGAGGACGGGGACGTCAGCCGCGAGAAGTTGAGCGACGAGATGGCCGCGGTGCTAGAGAGCGAGGTGCGGGCGCTGTCGCGCGGAGGGGTGA
>JBOGOY010000354.1:0-5108 GCA_050748185.1 Pyrinomonadaceae bacterium | reverse complement strand
CCTCTACGCCGCCGACTCTTTCCTCCAACTCAACTCGAACCCCGACACCGTCGCCACGCTTCCCGCCGCCGGTATCCTCGAAGCGCGCCCGTTCGCTCTCGACGAGTTGCGCCGTTACGAGGCGGGCACGCCGTTGGACCAACTGAACACGGGCGACGGCGGCGCGACCTTCATCCCCTCGGCCAACGACCCCGACGCCGCGCGCGCGGCACGCTTCTACGCCGGCGCGCTCCAGTTCACGCAGCGCCCCACGGAGGCGTTCGGCTACACCATCTCTTATCACGGGCTGAAGGCCGACCGGACGCTGCGTAACGGGCCGGCCGGCGTGAGAGCCGATGCGGGCCTTCAACCCTTCGGCGGTTCTTCGCACGCAGAGTTTGAAGGGCGCGTCCACACTTTGAGTGGACGGACGGACTTCCGACTCGGGCGCGCGCATCTCGTCACCGCCGGCTACGAATTCGAGCGCGAGTCTTACGCCAACCGCTCGTTCGTCTTTAACCCCGCGGGTAGTTCGATCTCGATCGCGCCCGGCAGCGAATCCGACGTGAGCGCGGCGCAGCGTAGCCACGCTTTTTTCGTGCAGGATCAAGTGCGGCTGCTCGGCGACCGACTGCAACTCTCCGCGGCGTTCCGCGCGCAAGCGTTCTCGCTTACTCAGCCGGATTTCAACCCGGCGGCGAACGCGCCCTACCGCGGGCGCTTCGACGCGCCGCCCGCCGCTTACACCGGCGACGGCTCGGTGGCCTACACCTTCCGCTCGATGGGGACCAAGCTGCGCGGCCACGTCGGCAACGGCTACCGCACGCCTTCGCTCTACGAGCGCTTCGGCACGTTCTTCAGCGGCTTCAGCAACTCTTTCAACGCGCTCGGCGACCCGACGCTCCGGCCCGAACGCTCGATCGCCTTCGACGCCGGAATAGACCAGTCCGCGTTTGACAACCGCTTGCGCGCGTCAGCGACCTACTTTTACACGCGCTTGCAGGAAGTCGTCGGCTTCGGCGACGTGACGACGTTCGACCGCCCGTTCGGCGGCTACCTCAATACCGGAGGAGGCTTGGCGCGCGGTCTGGAGTTGAGCCTCGCGACCGCCCCGACGCGCTCGCTCGACCTCAACGCGGCCTACACCTACACCAATAGCGACCAGCGCCGGCCGGCCGCCGCCGAGGGCGTCGTCAGCGCATTCGTCATCCCCGAACACCAGTTCTCGCTGGTCGCGACGCAGCGCGTCACGCGCCGCCTGCTCCTGAACTTCGACCTCACGGCGATGGGCGAATACCTCGCGCCGATTTTTAGTAACACGTCGTTCCGGACGCGCGTCTACCGTTTCGGCGGGACGGTCAAGGCCGACGCCGGCGCGAGCTACACGCTGCCGATCACTGATGCGCGCGGCGTCCGTTTCTTCGGGCAGGTCGAGAACCTGTTCGACCGCGAATATTACGAGAGCGGCTTTCGCATGCCGGGCGCTACGGCGCGGGCGGGCGTGCAGTTCAATTTCTAAAGGTAGGTGTCGGGGACCGGGCGTCAGTCGCCGGTTAAAGATTAGTTTCCCCTGACACCTGATACCTGCTTATGTCCGAAGCGCTCGTCGAAGGCGAGGATTATTATTGGGAGGGCGCGGCGATGGTCTTCACCGCGCGCTTCCACCTACGGCGCGGCCGATGCTGCGAGAGCGGGTGCCGGCATTGCCCTTACGGGTTCCGGCGCGGAGAAGAGGCGGATGAAGAGGCAGGAACGGAGGATGAAGCGGCCGGCTGTGATGCCTATTCTGTCTCGTAGGGACATCTGACAATAGCCCCGCGATTTATCGCTGGGTCGAAGTGGCGTTTAATTGCCCAGAGTCCCGTCGCGACGGTTGAGCCGACTTACGGGCGACGAGATTTCAGTCGTCCCTACGGGACTCAACGATCATCCGACTAAAGAACTCAGCACTGAAGGTGCTGGGCTACTATCAATCGCCGGGGCTTGAAGAAATGCGCTTAGCGAAATACTTAGATTTTCAGCTTGCCGCCTGCCTGCTTTTCGTCGCCTTGTTGCTGACGGGGTGCAGCCGCGACGCAATCTACGTGGAAATCGGCCCCGTCCGGTCGCCGGCCACGCCGCCGCAACGGATCATCTCGCTCAGCCCGAGCGCGACCGAGGTGCTCTACGGTGTCGGCGCGTTTGAGCGCGTGGTCGCCGTGTCGGACTACGACACTTTTCCGCCCGAGGCGCAGCGGCTGCCGAAGATCGGCGGTTGGTCCAACACTAACCTCGAACAGGTGACGGCGTTGCGGCCCGATCTGGTCGTGATGGCCGGGGCGCAGGCTCCCTTCGTGAAAGACAAGCTTGACGCGCTGAACATCCCCGTGCTCGTCGTGCCGGATCGCTCGATCGAAGACGCGCTGGCGAGCATCGAGCAGATCGGCCGCGCGGTCGGCCGCGAGGCAGAGGCGAAGCAACTCCTCGATGAAACGCGCGCCAAACTCGAACGCATCCGAGAGGGGACCAAAGGCCTGCCGCGCGTGCGCGTGCTGTGCGTCGTGGACCGCGTGCCGGGCACTTTGCGCGGCCTGTACATCGCGACCGAAGGAAGCTTCATCGCGCAACTCATCGAGGTGGCGGGCGGCCAATCGATCGCGCCGCCAGCCGCGGGCGGCTTCGGGCAGATCAGTAAAGAGGCCATCGTCTCGCTCGACCCCGAAGTAATCATCGACATGGTGCAGAGCCTCGCCGACAGCAAACTCGCCGAAGACCCGCGCGCCGTGTGGGGCGAACTCGGTCAGGTGAAGGCGGTACGCGAGGGGCGCGTCTATCCGGTGCGCGACAACTCGGTGCTGCACCCCTCGCAGTTCGTCGGCGACACGGCGCAGAAGTTCGCCGCGCTGATTCATCCAGAAGCGTGGACGAAGTAGCCAGTAGGGATTGACTCCGCCGGTAGTGAGCCGCGGCAACCACTCCGCTTGTCACGTGGCTATGCCTTTCTACTGGCTACTGACTACTGACTACTAGCTCCTTCTTCCGTGTCTTTGAGTGGTGAAGCTTGAGTATGTCCGAATCCCAGCAAGCACGATTGGGTCGTCAAGCCGAGTTTCCCGGCGCGGCCATGCTCGAAGCGCGCGGCGTGCGATTCGCTTACGGCGCGGGGCTGCCCGAGGTGGTGTGCGGGGCGACGCTCAGCTTGCGTCGCGGCACGCTCTCGACCGTCATCGGCGCGAACGGCTCGGGCAAATCGTCTCTCATCCGCCTACTCGGCGGGCTGCTCCACCCACGCGGCGGCGAGGTGCTATTTGACGGCGCGCCGCTGCGAGAGATGGAGCCGCGCCAGCGTGCGCGGCGCATCGCCTACGTGCCGCAGGCATCGGCAACCGTCTTTCCGCTGACCGCGCTCGAAGTGGTCCTGACGGGCCGCAGCCCCTACACGCCGCGCTTCCGCTTTGAGGATGCGCGCGACATGGCAGTCGCGCGCGCCGCGCTCGCCGCCGTGGACGCCGGGCATCTGGAGCGGCGTAGCATGACGGAACTTTCGGGCGGCGAGCGTCAACTCGTCGCACTTGCCCGCGCGCTGGCGCAGGAGCCCGAGTGCCTGTTACTCGACGAGCCTTCATCCGCGCTCGATCTTAAACACCGCGCCGCCCTCGTCCGACACCTGCGCCGCCTGCGCGACGAGCGAAGCATCGCCGCGCTCGTCGTGACACACGATCTGCAACTGCTCGATCCCGGGTTCGACGAAGTGTTCGCGCTGCGCTGCGGCCGTGTGGTCGCCTCCGGCCCGCCGGCCGAGGTGCTGCAAGACGAAGTGCTTGCCGACGTGTTCGACGACCGGCACGTTCGCGCCCGCCAAGCCTTCGGGCGGACGTTCGTGTGGTCGGAGTGAGGAAAATTTTGGGTAGTGGTTCAATCAAGGGACACGGTGCGGAAGCCCGCACGGGCTGCCCCGTCTCCCTTGATTGAGCCACTACCAATTTTTGATTTGCGATTTTTGATTTGCGATTTAGGCTGTTGCCTGACTGGCGCAGCCTCAGGGGATGTGTTCGAGTGAACTTCAATCATAAATTTCAAATCGGAAATCGCAAATCTTCATCTTCCGGTAGTAGGCTACCGCGTGCCCTCCTGATTTTATCAGCGGCGCTCGTCTGCGCGACCTGCGTCGCGCTGTGGGTAGGGTACGCACCGATCAGTTTGGCGGCGCTTAGAAATGACGAGACGACGCGGACGCTGTTTTTCCGGCTGCGTCTGCCGCGGGTGTTGATGGCGGGGATGGTCGGGGCGTCTCTGGCAATGGTGGGGGCGGCGTTGCAGGCGCTGTTCCGCAATCCTCTGGCCGAACCTCTGACGCTCGGCGTGTCGGGCGGCGGCGCGCTGGGGGCGAGCGTCGCGATCGCCTTCGGGGCGGGCGCACAGGTGGCGGGCGTGCCGTTGGTTTTCCTCGCGTCGTTCGCGGGCGCGGGCGCGGCGGTCTTTGTGGTCTATCGGCTGGCGCGCACGCCGGGCGCGGTGGTGATGCCGGGCGCTCTGCTGCTCGCAGGTGTCGTCCTGAATTTCGTCACGGCGTCGTTCGTGATCATCATCCAGTACCTCGCCGACTACTCGCGCGCGCTGCAAATCCTGCGCTGGACCATCGGCAGCTTGGACGTGGTCGGCTTCGATCTGCTCTGGCGGATGCTGCTCTTTCTGGTCCCCGGCTGGATGGCGCTCATCCTGATGGCGCGCGACCTGCACCTGCTGGCGATCGACGAAGAGACGGCGGCCAGCCTCGGCGTCAACATCCGCCGCAGCGAGCGACTGGTCTATGCCGCGAGTTCTTTGCTCGTCGGTGTGACTGTGGCCGTCGGCGGCGCTATCGGCTTCGTCGGCCTGATCGTGCCTCACGCGGTTCGTTTATTATTCGGCGAAGACGTGCGCGTCGTGATGCCGTGCTCGTTTTTGCTCGGCGCGGCGTTTTTGATGCTCGCCGACACCATCGCCCGCACCGCGCTCGGCGTCGCCGAATTGCCCGTCGGCGCGATCACCGCGCTCGTCGGCGGGCCGGTGTTTCTGTGGCTGTTGCGAAGGCAGCAGCGTTTGGCTGCAATGTGAAAAGCGGGGTCAGGGGTCAAGGGTCGGGGGCCGGTAAAGAAAATGTCTTATAC
>JBOGOY010000353.1:0-5111 GCA_050748185.1 Pyrinomonadaceae bacterium | reverse complement strand
GTGAAAGAGGCTGCCGTGGACCTCGTTGGTCCCCGACTTGGTGACGACGTTGACGACGCCGCCGGCCGTGCGCCCGAACTCGGCCGAAGCCCCGGTGGCGACGACCTGAAACTCCTGCACGGCGTCGAGCGGGATGTCCACGGACGAGCGCTGCCCGCCCGACTGTTCGCCGAAGAAGCCGTTGTTAAAGTCGCCGCCGTCGAGGCTGATGTTGTTGAAGATGCCGCGCTGGCCCGAGAAGTTGATCTCGTCGCCGTCCGGCCCCTGCGTGACGCTGACGCCGGGCGTCAATGTCAGCAGGTCTTCAAACTTGCGTCCAAGGACCGGCAAATTACTGACCGAGCGCTCGTTGAGCGTGGTGCTCGCCTCGGTCTTCGAGGTGTCGATGGTGGTGATCGCGCTGACGGTCACGCGCTCGTCCACTTGCGAGACCCGCATGTTCAAATTGAGGTTGATCGCCTGACCGACGGTGAGTTGGAATTCCTCCTGCGCGAGCGTCGCGAAGCCGGGCCGCGCGGCCGTCAGCGTATAGCGGCCGGGCGGCAATTGGAGGAAGACGAAGCGGCCGTCGTCGTCGGTGCTTAAAGTTTTGGCGAGGTTGGTCTCGACGTTTCGGACCTCGACGGTTGCGCCGGGCACGACCGCGCCTTTCTCATCCTGAATGGTCCCCTGAATCACGCCGGTCGTGATCTGCGTCTGGGCGTAGGTGGTCGAGGACGCCAGCAGCAGCAGCGTGCAGAGCGCGTAGAGTCCGCACTTGCTGAGCCGCGTGGCGAGATTCGCACACAAGGAAGCGCGCATGTGTTTCTCCTGTTCGTGTCGGTTGAGGGCGGTGATAAGTCTCGGGCCTGTCGGCGCATGGGTTCGCGGTGGACGTGCGGGCCGCGTGCGTGTGGGCCGACGTGTTCGCGCACGATAAAACGAACGTGCGAGTCAAAAGCTGCTAATCGAATGCTTGCCCAAAGGATGGCTAACGCGCGAGATGACCTATCATAAAAACAGTTGTCGCGGGTGTCAACGAAACACTTTGCGCGCCCGAAAAGACAATGCGCCCCGGTGGGGTGTGAAGCCATCAAGCTTCGTCCCCGCTGGGGCTCATTCGGAAAGAGTGGTTAACTCACTTTACACAGTTGCTTACTCTCTTAGCGGCGGAGCAGCGTCAGATTAGTAGCCCACGGCGTAAGCTGTGGGAACCAGCCGAGTTAATAGTTCACAGCTACGGAGTAGCGGAAGACATCTCGCGTGACCGAGCGCTCAAGTCTTTTTTCTTTCGCCCTCTCCGAGGGCTGGCAGACTTTTCTTATCCTCTGCCCATAGCTCACGCTATGGGCTACTAATCTAACGCTGCTCCGCAGCTAAAAAAATCCTCGTCGCGTCAGGTCAGTTAACAACTTAGCTACCTCTCCTGATTCAAACCATCGCGGCTCAGTTTCGCGAAATGCCGGTCCCCAACTTCGTCACCACCAGCGGGCGCGCCGCCAGTTCGCGCCGGTAGAAGACGCGCGGACGCTGGAGACTGCGGTTCTCGGGCTTGGCGATCTTCTCCTCGCCCTCGACGAAGGCGATCTCGCCGAGCAGGCCGCGCGAGCGGCGCATCTTTTCGAGCTGCATCTGCGGCACGCGCTCGGTCGCGTAGTCGAGCCACTCGCCCATCACCACTTGCCCGTCGCGTGGCCGCGCGTCGGCCGTCCCCTCTTTCAATCCCTGCACGACGAGCGCGTGGGTCAGCAGGCCGTGGCCGAGTTGCGCCACCTCCTGCGCCGCCTGATAGCTCTGCGCCGCGGTGAGAATGAACATCCCCTTTTCGTAGGCGAGTTGCGCCAAGCCCTTCGAGTTCATCGGCCCCCGGCGGGCGTCTTCAGCTTCGAGAGCCTGCCCGGAGTTGCAGGCGTCGAGGACCATCACGAGTTGCGCGGCGTCAACTGTTTCGAGCGCGGCTTCGAGTTCGCGATCCGAGATGCTGCTGGCGAGCATCTTACGCACATCCGCGTCGATCATCCCCGTGCGCTTCCCTTGATAGCCGAGGTCATGCGGGATCAGGTAGAAGCGCTGTTCGGCAGCCAGCCCGTGGCCCGCGAAATAGAAAATGACCGTGTCCTCTGGCCGCGAAGGTTGAAGTTTCTTCACGGACTCGGGCGCGCCCTCAGGCAGCGGAGACATGTCGCCGCCGAGCCGATTGATCGCGAGCAGGATGTTGGCCTTCGTCGCCTCGCGATTATGCAAGGGGACCACTTCGATGTTGGTGTAAGCGTCAACCTTAGCCTGTGCCCGCTGCACTTCTTCGCCGAAGGTGATCGCGTCGGCGATGGCAAAACGCAGATTGAAATTCGGGTTGGCGTATTGGTTCAGGCCCACGGCGACGATGTAGGCCGTCCCGCGCTGGCGCAAGGATTCGTCGCCACGCACCATCAAACCGGCGTCAGTGCTCTTCACGTTGTCGCGGTTAAAGGCGTAGGCGACCAACTCGTTTTCGCCGGCGACGACGGGGACGGTCGTTTCGACCACCACTGTGCCGCCCTTCCCCTGCAACACGTCGCCGCGCCAGACGCGCACAAGCGCGCCGTTGCGGAACAGGCGCAAGTCCTGCGCGCCGCTTCCCTTGGGCCGCTGTTGGTCCCCACCCCCCTCCGCGATCTCGATTCTCACCTTGACCTCGCGCGCGTTGACTTTCGCGCCGTCGAGGCTCGCGTCGGCGAATGTCAGCCGCACCCGCGGCTGCCGGCGGTCGCGCAGCGTGATGTCCTGCGCCGCCTTGGGCTGCTTACCGCCGAGGATGTCGGCGAGCAGTCCGGGGTAATAGAACTCGTTAAAGAAGACTTCGACCGGCCTGACGTTCGTCGTCGTCTGCTCGAAGCGCCACATGATCTGATTCCAAGCTTCGGGCGACCCGTCGAACAGCCCGTCGGGCGCGACGACGAGCCAGTCGCTCGTTTCGTGCAGCGAGACGAGCGTCGCCGCCAGTTGGCCCGAATCGGTCTCCCACAGACGTGTACTGCCGTCCTCGCTCGCGGTGGTAAACCAGCGCCCGCCTTTGGTGAAGGCGATGCCGTTGATCGTGCCGGTATGGGCCGTGCCGAGCGAGTAGGTTTCGCGCCCCGTCGCCGCGTCCCATGCGGTAACGCGACCCGAAAGGCTGCCACCGATGAGCATGCGGCCCGCCGGGCTGTAGGCGATCACCGAAAAGCCGTCCGCGCCTTGTTGCGAACTGATCTCGCGGCCCGTGGCGGCATCCCAGATTTTGATCGTCTTGTCGTAACTGGCCGAGGCCACGCGCTGGCCGTCGGGGCTGAAGGCGACGGAATAGATGCCGCCTGCGTGGCCGCTCAGAGTCTGGACGGCGCTGCCAGCCCCCGCGTCCCAAATCCTCACCGTCTGGTCGGCGCTGCCCGACGCGAGCCGGCGGCCGTCTATGCTGAACGCGAGACCGTGGACCTCGTCCGTGTGGCCGGAGAGCGTTTGCAGCAGCGTGCCGGACTCGACGCCCCACACTTTAATCGTCTTATCGTTACTGGCCGAAGCGAACTGGCCGTCGGTGTTGACGGCGAGCGCGTTGACACTGCCCGCGTGGCCTTCGAGCGCGCGCAACTGTTGGCCGTTTTCCACGTCCCAAACCTTGATGCCGCCGCTCAGACCGCCGGCGAGGAGTTGCCGGCTGTCGGGGCTGAAGGCAAGAGAAGTGATCCAACCCATCTGCGCGTCGGTGCTGCGGAGTTCGCGCCCGGTCGCCACTTCCCACACCTTCACCGCGTTGTCTTTGCCGCCCGAGGCGAACCATTTACCGTCGGGGCTGAAAGCCGACGCATAGACGCCGCTCGAACGTGTCGCCAAGCTCAGCGGTTGAGCGCCCGGCCTTTGGAGATCACGGAGCAGCACGGTCTTGTCGCCGCTGCTCGTCGCGACGAACCTGCCGTCAGGGCCAAAGGCGGCGGATTCGAGAGTTTCGATCGCATCGGCGTCTTCGAGTTTCGATAACTCACGCCCGCTCTCCACGTCCCACGTTCTGACGCTGCGCTTGTCGGAAGCGCTGGACCAGAGCCGGCGACCATCGGCACTGAAGGCGACGGCCAGCACTTTACCGGTGTGGCCGGCCAGCGTGCGCGCCTCGCGCCCCTTTTTCACGTCCCAGATTTTGATCGTGCGATCGAAGCTGCCGGTGGCGAGCCGCTTTCCGTCCGCGCTGAAGGCGAGCGCGCCGATGCGATCGGTGTGGCCGGCAAGAGTCGAAAGTTCTTTTCCCGCCGACGGATCCCACAACTTAACCGTGTTATCGCGGCTGCCCGAGGCGAGCGTCTTGCCGTCCGGGCTGAAGGCGAGCGTGAGCACCCAGCCCGCGTGTCCGGTGAGCGTGCGCGCTTCGGCCCCACTCTGCGCGTCCCAGATTTTAATGAGCCCGTCGTTTCCGCCGGCCGCAATCCAACGACCGTCAGGGCTGAAGGCGACGGCGTTGACACTGCCCTTGCCGCCCGACAGAGAGCGCAGTTCACGCCCCGTATTCACTTCCCACAACTTGATCTGCCCGTCCACCGCGCCGGTCGCCAGCGATTTGCCGTCTCCGCTGAACGCGACGGCTTTGACCCATGCGCCGTGGCCGGCGAGGCTCCGCAGTTCGCGCCCAGTCGCGGCGTCCCAGATTTTCACCGTGTTGTCGGCGCTGGCGGAAGCGACGAGTTGACCGTCGGGGCTAAAGGCGATGCCGTCCACTTTCATCGCGTGGCCGGTTTGCAGCACGAGTTCCGGGCGGCTCGATTCGAGCAGGGTCTTGCCGCCCCCTGCTGCCGGGCCGGTCGTCTTTGACGTCGGACGGCCGAGTTTGAGGCCGCGGTCGTCTGCCGGTGTGGGCGAAGGCGTCTGCGCGTCAACCGTGGGCGCGGCCGCGAACAACAACAATGACAGGGCGGCGGCGTAGAGCGCGACTCTGTTAATTTTAAAGATATGTTTAATGCCGGTGCGTGTGCTGCTGGGCGGGGTTGGGTTAATCATAACTCTCCTCATTGGCAAAGAAGCGGCCGGGTGGCTTTAGGAATAGTAACGGCCCGGCGGTCCGGTGGCAATGGTCTGTTTTGGTCCGGGGGCGCTGAGAGGTAAGATATTGACTGCCGGAGCATTTCGGA
>JBOGOY010000352.1:0-5116 GCA_050748185.1 Pyrinomonadaceae bacterium | reverse complement strand
GGTCAACAGGCCGCGGTGAATGGCTTCGCCGACCAAGAGCGGCCGGTCGAGACGCAGGTCGGCGAGCCAGCGGCCGCGCTCGGTGACGCGCTCGCGCTCATAATCGAGGTAGCCGAAATGGGTCAGCACGCGCGCACGCTGCTCGAACGGCTCCCACACCTCTGCGCGTAACACTTCGATCCGCCGCTCGGCGCGCTCGGCCGCTTCGGCCTCTTTCAAGACCGACCACAGCGCCTGCTCGCAAGCGCGCCGCCCTGCTTCGTCAAGGGGACCAGCGCCGTTCGTCAGTTGCTCCATCAAGTCGCTCATTAGATTCACGGCCTCGGCCGAGTCGGCGCGGGCCTCTTTCAGACGCGGCTCGCGCAAAACGGCGGCGCGGCCTTCGTACACGTCGGTGAACGCGGCGTCGCGGGTTTCTTCGGTGACGGGGTAAATCTGCTCGTAGACGCGGCCGATGCGTTCGAGGTTGAGCGCCGCGCGCCGCCCGTCTTCGCGCACACCCACGACATCGCCGCCTTCACCGCGCCGGCTCGTGACGAAGACCAGACGCCGCCCGTTGTGCCCGATGCCGACCACGCGGCCGGGGACCACCGATTCATCCAGCCAACTGAGCAACACTTCCACGCGCGTCCTCGGCGCGCCGCTCAACAAACGTTGACGCGCGCTCGACAGACGCTCCAGCCCGCGCGCCGCTTCGACCGGGAGCGCACAGCCCGCCGCTTGCAGCCTTTGCTTGATGTGCCGCTCGGCCCCATCGCGCTCGCGTTCGAGGCGGGCGATGCGTTCGAGCGTGTCGCGGTGCGCGTAAGAGCGTTCGGCGATCTCGCGGACGTGTGCGAAGCCGCCGTAAGCGTCGAGCAGGTTCAAGAGCGTCGTGTAAGTGGCGCGAAATTGGCTCTCCAAAGGGTCGGGCTCGGCCTGCAACAGCACGGCCAGCTTCTGCGGGTCTTGGTGCATTCCCGGCGCGGCGACGATGAAGCCGACGCGGTCGCGCCCGCGCCGCCCGGCGCGCCCCGTCATCTGCTGCAACTGCGAGGCGGAGAGCGTGCGCCAGCCGCGCCCGGTGCGCGAGTCGATGTTCGAGAGAACGACGGTGCGCGCCGGAAAGTCCACGCCCGCCGCGACCGTCATCGTCGCGAAGATCGCGTCTAATAGCCCTGCGCTCATCAACTGCTCGATAGCGAGTTTCCACGCCGGCAAGTGCCCCGCGTGGTGCGCCGCGACGCCGCCGCGCACCAGCATTTCCAAGTGTTTGTGCTTGCGAATTTCCGGGTGTTGCTCGACGAACTCGCGCATCAATTCGCGTCTTTGCTCCGCGCGAAGATCCGCCTCTCGCCCGCCGCCACCACCACCACTACTACTGCCGCCGCGCCGCCACAGCGCGGACTCGGCGGCTGCCTCGTCGCAACGCCGTCGGGTCGGCAAAAATACGATCGCGGGCAGCAGGTCGTAAGCGCCGAGCGCCGCAAGGAGCGATGCGGGCGGCATCTCCGGCAGATGCATCCGCGTTGAAGGGCGCTGGTCCCTGCGTTCGTGCCCGCCCCAGCGCGAGGAGGACGACTGGCGCGCCTGATGTGCGCGTTGCAGGAAACTCGCGATCTCGAGGTTGAATCGCCCGGCGGCGTCAAAGAGCGGCGCGAGTTGGCCTTCGGGAAAGAGGAACGCGGCGCGCAACGGGACGGGCCGCGCGCCGGGCCGCGCGACCACGCCGCAACGCACGCCGCGCACCTCTTCGACCCAGCGCGCGAACTCTTCCGCCCGGCCCACCGTCGCCGACAACATCAGCAGGCGCAGGCGCGGCGGCGTCAGGATGATCGCCTCTTCCCAGACGTGCCCGCGATCTTCGTCGCCGAGGTAATGTGCCTCGTCCATCACGACGAGGTCGGCGCGCAACTCCTGCCCCTCGCGCAGCGCGTCGAAGAGTTGGTTGCGGTAAACCTCCGTCGTCCCGACGATCAGCGGCGCGTCCGATCTCTCTTTGCGGTCGCCCGTCAGAATGCCGACGTTCGCGGGGCCGAACGCCTCGGAAAACTCCTGATACTTCGAGTTGGTCAGCGCCTTCAGAGGGCTGGTGTACCACGCGCGCTTACCGGCCGCGAGCAGACGCCTAATCTCTTCGCGCGCGATCCAAGTCTTGCCGCTGCCCGTGGGCGCGGTCACGAGCACGTCCTCGTATTCGACCGCCGCGAGGGCTTCGAGTTGGAAGGGATCGGGCTTGAACGGAGCGGCGGCGGGCGCGCCGAGGCCCGAAAGGAGTTGCCTGACAGGGCGCGAACGCGCGGAGCGTTCGGCCGCCTGCGCGATCTGATCGCCCGTCTGTCGCGCAGTTCCCGCGGCTTGGCGTCGAGAGGCGTCTCCGCCCCCATTCTTCGGCCCGCCCGCGCCGCGCCCTGCACCGCCCCCGCTCTGCTGCGGCCGGCCGCGACCGCCGCGACCCGGTCGGCGATCTCCTCTATCTTTGAAACGTGGCATTTTCCTGCATTTTAACACATGCCCGTTGTGAAAGCCTCACGCGGGTGGTAAGTTTTAACGGCCCGTTCCGCAACGTTCGGGCGGCCTTAAACGTCTAAAGACTTGTATCTATTTCGCCCGCGGCCGGGCGGGTTCTGGCCGAGTAGGGGAAATCGGAATCATGGCTGAGTTGTTCGAGAAACACGACATTGACCGCTACGAGCCGAGCGGCCGGAGGCTGCTGCGGACGCTCGGCGGCTCGCTCGTCTTCCACGCCCTCGCGCTCGGGCTGATTCTCTACGTGCCCTCGCTGCGCGCGGCGTTGCAGATCACGAGCACGCTCTCGAACCTTGAATTCGTGGACGAAGCATACGACCAGACGAACATCCGCGATTACGAGGTGACGATGCTCGGCGCCTTCGATCCGGACGGAAAGTTTAGATACCCGGACGGCTATTTTGCCGCGGGCGCGGGCGTGCCCGACATGACGCCGCTGCCGCCATCACCCAGCGATCCGATCTTCATCGCCGCGGTCAGGCCGACGCCTTTGCCCATCGTGAAGCCAGCGCCCACGCCAAAGCCTGAACCTTCGCCTTCGACCGCCCCGACGCCCGAGGCCACCGCGTCGCCGGTCGAAGCCATCGCCCAGAACGACCAGCAGGCGATCGGCGAGCCAGTCGGGGCCGCCGGCGCGAATGCCTCGCCTTCGCCAGAGCCGTCGAAGACCGCGAAGGAGTTAGAGAAAGAAGCCGAAGCCACCGGCGCGAAGAAGTTTCCGCCCGTCAACAAGAAGCCTTTCACCGATTGGCTGGCGAAAGCCAACGAGTTGAAGCAGAAGGGCGAACTCGATCTTTCGGGCACGCTGGAGATGACGCTGGAAGGCGACCGCGCGCCGGACGGCACGCTCAAGAACGTCGAGATTAAGGGGGCGTCGGCGGATAACGAGAAGCTCTACGAGTTGATCAAGTCGCTCGTCGAGGCTCTGAGCGACACCCGCGTGCTCGCCGTGCTGGAAGAAACTGAGCACTTAAAGATGACGGTCAAACTTGATGAGCAGTCGGTTAGCGCGCTCGTCTCGACGGAGATGACGTCGGCCGACGTGGCGAGCCAGCGCGCCAACGGTTACAGCCTCCTCCTCGCCGCCGCGAAGTTGGGCAAGGCGGGGCGTGACGAAGAAGTGATTTTCAACAACCTGAAAGTCGTCTCCGAAGGCAAACAGATCAACGTCACCTTCAACATGCCGCGCACGCAGGCGACCGAGATGTTGAAAAAGCAGTTACCGCAGACGCCGGCAAGCTAAAAGCGCAGGCGAGTTTTTGTAGGGGCAGGGGGCTCGTCCCTGCCCGCATCGCCCGACAGGGCGATAACGGGGCGCGACCACTCGCAGGTTTCTTTTTCAACGGTTATCGCGCTGACGCGCGACGGGCAGGGACGAGCCTTTGCCCCTACGGTTTTGATGAACGCACACGCCAGACACACACGCCAACGCGCCGCCCGCCGCCACCAGCAGATCATGCTGCGCGCCGTCGTCGGCTCGCTTGTGCTGTGCGCGGCGATGAGCGCGCCCTCCGTGAAGGCGCAGGAGCTTTCACCGCGGGGCGCGGAACGCACCGAACTCATAAACGTTCGCTTTGACCATCGCGCGTTCAAAGACCTGCTGGCGAAGGTTTCTCGCCTGCACGCCGACGGGCTGCTCGACCTCGATGACACGTTCGACATCACCGTCGAAGCCGATCGCAACACGGCCGGCACACTGCAAGAGATCACGCTCGCTAACGTCACGGAGAGCAATAAGCGCTGGCGCGAACTGATTCAAGACTTTGCCATCGTGCTTAGCGACAGTCGCTTGGTGAGCAACACCGAAGACCCTCGCCGCCTCTCGATGCGGTTCACGCTCGGCGGGCAGAGCGCGGCAGCGGCTTTCAGTTTTGAGGCCGAATCGGATGCGCGCGCAACTCAGTTGGCTAACAGCTATGGCCCGCTGTTTAGAGCCGCGCAGTCCCGAAGAACGCGGCCTGAAGAAATTCTCATCTGGAACAACCTCAAAGTTTCCGCCAACGGCAAACGACTGATGTTCAAGCTCGAATTGACACGCGAGCAAGCCGGCAATCTCCTCCGCCAACACTTAGCCCTTCCCTGACCCCGCACCAAAGGGGCCAACCGCCGCTTTCCGCGTGAAAGCGGCCCGCCTTGCCCCGTTCTGACCGCAAAGCTTACAATCGCACGTTGCGCTATGGGCGCTTGTGCGCGCTGTGGCGGCGCGAGTTTTTAAGGACTCCATGTGCGGCCCCCACGTTTCTTTGTTTCTCAGGAGAGGGATTTACAAAAGTCATGATCGACAAGTTTCTGACCAAACTGTTCGGCAGCAGCAATCAGCGTTACATCAAGAGCCTGATGCCGACCGTGGCGCGTGTCAACGAACTAGAAGAGTCCGTCAAAAAATTTTCGGACGAAGAGATGCGCGGGCGCACCGCCGAGTTGAAAACCCTGCTCGCCGAGGCCGTCAAGGACGCAGCGGACGCCGAAGACCGCAAGCGGCGCGAACGCGAGGCGCTCGAAGAGATTCTGCCCGAGGCGTTCGCGCTGGTGCGCGAGGCTTCGGTGCGCTCGACGGGGATGCGCCACTTCGACGTGCAGATCATCGGCGGCGTCGCCCTCCACCAGG